>CALIRN010000150.1 GCA_938042265.1 uncultured Eubacteriaceae bacterium | reverse complement strand
TTTAAACTGAAAAATAATAAGGATAAACCCCTTGAAGATGATGTGAAAAAAAATATTGCAAATGGTGTAAATGTTGAAAATGCAATTATTACATATCTGCTTTTGCAGGCAAAGGCAAATAATATCAGCCTTGCTAAAAAGGAAGATAGAACCTATATCTACATAAACAGCAAAGAAATAAACGACTTTCTTAATGAGTGGTATACCCTTTTGCAGCTACACCAAAAGAAAAGGCTGAGTGATAGAATGTATGATATTTTCATTAGGAGCCAGCTTGATGAAAATACTGTTGATAGCTACAAACAAAGCAATGAAGATGATGTTGATGAAATTTTGTAAATGAAATTGAAAATTATCCGGATCTGTGCTATTATATACTTAACGACAAATCGGAATAACAAGAAAACAAATTATGGAGGACACAAAATGAGCTTTGATTATGGAAAATTTGAAAATGGTTTGTTTTTGGCTGTGGAGGATTTTGCAAAAAAGCAGTTGGATAATAAGAATGATATTTATATTATGTCGATTGAATATTACCCAGATTTTACAACATTTGTAGTAATCAGAGGTAATACATATTCTTATTTAAACGAACAAGTGGAAGCGGATGATGAAGATTATACATATTATAAATATTGCGAAGAAGAATGGGATTTATATAACGACTTACCTGAACTATCCAAGGACTTACAGGTTGAATATGCAAATATGGAAAAACTGTATGGTGATGAGAATGATGATTTACAAGAAGAGCATGCAACAAAAATTATTGACATGTGCAAAAACGCTATGAAAAGATTTAAGGAAACCAGCACCTTTAAAGAATTTCCCAAGCTTTATTTGAATGTTTATGTAAGAGAATACTTCAGCAGTGAAGAAATCATTGAGATATTCCGTGCACTCAATGGTGATGAAAATATTGAGGAATATTCGAGCTGGTTGTAATTACAAATTCCAGTTTGTAAAGCTAACAAAGTAAATTTACAAAAACTAAATAAACAGCAAAAAACACAGCCGTTATGACTGTGTTTTTTTGTTGTCATTTTCCATTGTTTCCCTTATAGCACGAGTAATAAAGGCGGTTACGCTCTCACCATTTTTCTGTGCGTGTTCGGCAATGGTTTGTTTAAGACCGCTTTCCTTTGTAAACCTTATTTCAATGCGGTCTAATTTTTCTTTAACAAATTTTGTTGTAGCCCTGCTGCGTGCTTCGGGAGAAGATGTATGGGATGCCATAATAATCAGCCTTTCTCGGGAAACACTGAATAATTCAAGGGTAAAAATAAATTTAGACGAAAGTCGGCAAAAAAGCAAGCGTACTAAGCGTAATTTTTTGGTAAAAAGCGACCATTAGTATTAGTATATTGCTTTTTATCAAAAAATTAGCGGTAAAGCGTTAAGCTTTTTTGTAAATTTATTTTTAGTTACATTTAATCAGTGTTTACCAAATTTTATTTTTAATTATATCACACACAGCACTAACCGACTATACAGCGTTATGCACAAACATCTCTATAAATCCTTGTATATTATTTTCCTGTTTTATACTTGCTATATAATCGACTATACAGTATAATAATATCAAGGGAACAATGTCAAAATCATATATTGAAATGAGGGGGAATGCAGAAAAATCAAAAAAATATTATAATCCATAACAACTAAATAACAGGCTTATCGGCTTGTTTGGATAATATTCAAGCCGAAAGGCTTACTCTATCCGCAAGCCGAACAAAAAGGAGGAAAACGGCTTATGGAAGAAACAAGAGAACAAAAAATACAGCAAATAAGCAACTTACTTAACACAGAAACAGCCAATGTTACCAAAAGCATTGAAAACTGGCAAGGCTATCTTGATACGGCAACAAAATTTTACAAGTACAGCTTTACAGACCAGATACTTTTAGCATCACAAAAGCCAAATGCAACAGTATGTGCAGAGTACGATATTTGGCGTAAGACCTTTGGCAGAACCGTGGCATCGGGGCAGAAGGGCATACCACTCCTTACGGAAAGTGACGGCAAGAAAAATATAAGATATGTTTTTGATATATCAAGCACAAAAGAACTTTCTTACTCCCGTAAGGTAGATATATGGCAGTTTGAGAACGAAGATAAGGTTTTACAAAACCTGTCGGCAAAAAGCCTTGATGAATATGTAAATTCGAGAGTTGCCGCACTCTTAAACAATGACGAAAACAAATATCTTAAAAACATTATTAACAGCAAGGAAAATACTCTTTTAGAGGAACTTGATGAATTAAATATCGAGGTTGAATTTAAAGATATTGTATGGTCAAGTGTGGAGTACATTGTAGCATCAAGGTGTGGTATTGAAACCGACCTTGACGAGGACTGTTTCCGTAAAGTAGGAGATTTTAACTCAAATGAGGTCATAAGTCAGCTTGGACAGGCAGTAAGCAACATCAGCGAAACCGTGTTAAGGGAAATTGAAAAGGAAGTCAGAAACGTTGAAAAGCAATTAAATGCAGAAAGGAGCAACAACTATGGACAAACACTCACAGGAAGCAATGGAAATGAGATTGACACAGGTAATGGAGGAAATCAAGGCAGGAACAATGACAATAGATTTTCAACAAATGTTGGTGACACCCGAAGGGCAGGAGCTGCCGAAATTTATGGAGGACAACAACCTGATATATCACCTCGACCCGATAACACTGGTATATCTTCCACTCTTGGAGATAGACAGGGAAGAAGATTACCAGATGGGTATGTGGGGCAGGAGAAGATTGGAGTACCTGAAAACCGAGAAGTCGGGAACATACACTCAGTTGATGATAAGAGGTCTTTGGGAACACTTGGTACAGACGGACAAGGCAGCAAACGAAATGGAGGACAGGCTGACAGAGGAAATGGCAAAAGCCGAGGGAGTAACCGAGGAACTGAAAATGAAAGACCAAATGGAGTGGGTAGCACAGATGAACAACATCAAAAACAGAGCAAGGGAGATGGTTTACAACGAACTGATTTACATCTAAACAGCAGCATATCAGCAGATACACAGGCAGAGGAAAAGACTTCCCCTGCCTTTTCTTATGTGGATACCATACCCATTGACATATACAGTGAGCCTGATGAGCACCACAGAGTTAAGGTAATTGACACAGCAACAGGTAAAGATGTTTTTGAAGCCTTGAAAAAGCACCTTGAAGCCGAAAAGCTGATAGATAATAAATTTATTGACTATTTCTCACTCAAATATGAAGATAAATTACCTTCCAATGCTATATTTACTGTTAATACGGAGTTTGGCGGCAGCGAAGGTATATATACTGATATAGCAATTCGCAACAGTGACAGGCTCCAAAGATTTGCGACCTTAAAAACTCTTGAAGATGATTATGATGCTTTTGTGAGAATGGGCAGAATAGCAACGGAATGTTCCCTTATGTTAAATGGTAATGGTACGAAAATCAGAAGGCAGCATAGGGTTACAGATGAAGTTGAAAAGGCAGCTGCACCAAAGAAAGAACAAAAAAGTGCTAAGCCAAAGACTACCGATACACAGACACAGCCTACAATTTTTGACTATGCAAAAACCGTTGAACAGCCTGCGGAGAAAAACAGGCTTATTCCTGACGAAAATGGCATTATCGGTAACACAGCGTACAGATATGTTCCCAAAAAGACTTACAGAAAATTTGATACGGAAACAGGTCTGAAAATTGCAAAGGCACTGGATGATGAAAAAATCAAATTCAGCGGTAAAGCTACTGAGGATAACATTACACTTACCATTGACGGCAACAATATTGATAAAGCCGAGGAAATAATAAGCAATATTGTTTCTGACAAAGTAAAGTATGAGCCTGCCGAGGAAACACGGCAATATCATATATACCAAATAAAGTCAGGCGAAGAATATCATAATGTAAGGTTCATGGGCTTACAGGCTTTAAATTCTTTAGGAGAAAAAGTTGATAAATCTAATTACAATCTTGTTTATTCAGGCAGCCTTAAGGATATTGAAGGAGCCTCCTTAGAAAACAAGCTTGATGCAATTTTTTATAAATTTAATCAGCAAAGGCCAAATGATTTTGAAGGTCATTCTCTTTCTGTAAGCGATGTAATTACTGTAGGAAATGAA
>CALIRN010000149.1 GCA_938042265.1 uncultured Eubacteriaceae bacterium | reverse complement strand
CTTCTGAAACTGCTTTTTTCAGCTCCTCCATTCCCTCGCCTGTACCTGCACTTGTGCCTACCACCTTAACTCCGATTTCCCTTTCAAGGGTATCTAAATCTATTCTTATATTTTTGCGTCTTGCCTCATCAAGGAGGTTTACGCAGACTATAACATTTTTTACGTTTGCTATAACCTGCAGTGCAAGTATCAGATTTCGCTCAAGACAGGTAGCGTCAAGGACCGCAACTACTGTATCGGCCGCACCGCTTTTTAAAAAATCCACCGCATAGCGCTCATCCTCGGAAATAGGATTAAGGGAATATATTCCCGGTAAATCTACAATGTCAAAGCTTTTTCCGTTGTATAAAAAGCTTCCCTCCGCACTGCCTACGGTTTTTCCCGACCAGTTGCCCGTATGCTGCCGCATACCCGTAAGCAGATTAAAAACCGTGCTTTTGCCTGTATTGGGGTTACCCACAAGGCAAACCTTAGCCCCCATCAGTATTCCTCCTTAACACGGATAAATATATTGTCCGCATCCTCGTTTCTCAACGCCATAACAGCACCTCTGACAAAATATGCCGTAGGATTTCCTCCCGGGCTTGTATGCAGCGGTATAACCTCCGTATTTTTTGTAAAACCAAGCTCAATAAGTCTGTCACGGTTTTTAAATCCGCCTTTTATTGCTACAATCTCGCCTCTTGTGCCTATGGGAATACATGATAAAGGCATTGCATTTGCCATAAAAAAGCACCTCCAAAGCTATGGATTATCTTATTTTATAATATGATAATCCACCTTTAAGGTGCCTGTATACTTTTATTTTAGTTTTATTATGCCATAATCAAAGAACAATTTTAATTTTCCTTTATTCTTCCTGATAAGTATACCAGTTATCCTCAATTTTGTATAATCATACAATATTCCCTTCTTGTGCTAATTTATTACTTTCAGTATATACTATTTCTCTGTCCACCTTACGATTAGACTATAACTGAAAGTAAATAACATCCTACCTTTTTTTAAGTATTTCAATACCTGTATTTTTTAAGTTTTGCTACCCATAGCTATTTTCTTGTCTTACATCAATATATATGTTATTATCCATTTTCAGCAAATCATTTTTTCTTCAATAAAAATTTTCCATGCCGCATTTTATGATTTTTATAATCATATTCTAATAAAATTTATTTTATATTAATAATATTTATAAATATGAAATACATTTCACTGTAAACTGATATTATTACACTTATAATTATTTTATACCAAAAAATATAGTAAGGAGGTGAATCATTATGGACACTTTAAAAGAATGTTTCAGCCATGAATTATACTTAAAACGTATGGAACTGAATTTAAGCCAGGAGAAAATGGCTGAATTATGCCACATTTCCCTAAGACAATATGTTGACCTTGAAAACAGACGGCACCTACCTACATTCAAGACGCTTGTATGTATTATAATGGCAACCAGGCTCGATTTTAATAAATATGTATCTATGCTGATTGAGCACGGTTATAACCCGTTTGATTAGGGTTATATTGCCTGAAAGCATTATGTACATATAGGCAGAAACTGTTACTCATTCAGGGAGCAAAAGGACGGCATACTTAACCTACGGATAGAACAAAGAATAATGTTCTATCCGTAGGTTTGCCATCGGTAATATTTTGTCAACCATCCTGTTCTATACTAACAGGGGTTTTGTAGAAGAAGGGGACAATCTTATCATAATTTATTCCGTAGTTCTCTCAACTTTGTCAACAGGTCCAACTTGGGATTGACCCACTTTATGCTTTAAATTATATTTGTACTATGTCCTGCTGTGTGCTTCAAAACTTTTGTCCATAGAAAAAACGTGGTTCTTCGTCAACCTTTTTTCGATTACGCATAACCAACGGCAGCAAAAATACATTTACATTCAGAGTGAGTCCTAACCTCCACTGAATGTATGAGTAAGTCCCCTATACCTAAGTAGACGGGGACTTACTCTGTTGGTTAAATTTATATAATTATATCCTCTGTTTTGGCATTTGCCGCCTTAATCAAATCCTCAGGGCTTAAAATAAGCTGCATACCTATTTTTCCCGCACTTACCATTATTTTATCAAAATCCAGAGCGCTTTTATGTACAACGGCGGGATACTGCTTTTTCATACCTATAGAGGTGCAGCCACCTCTAATATATCCCGTAATTTTATTAATATCCTTAACGTGTATCATTTCAACGGATTTTTCGCCTACTGCTCTTGCACATTTTTTTAAATCCAACTCCTCCGCCACAGGCAGCACAAAAACAAAGTAATTACCGCTTTTGCCCCGTGTAACAAGGGTTTTAAAGGTCTGTTCGGGTTTTTGGTTAAGCTTTTTTGCAACGCTTATACCGTCAATAAACTCCTCGCACTCATAGGCTTTTACCTCATAATTTATCTTCATTGTATCAAGTATACGCATAGCGTTTGTTTTTATGTTTTTATCCTTTGCCATTGTTATCCTCCTGTAGGTCAGCTTAATTCATATACGTTGATATATGCCTTAACCCTCTGCTTCCAAACTGCGCTTCAAAAGCATTGCTTTCCTCCGCTTCGCCGTCACAGTGATAATACGCCGCTTTCTTAAGCTTTGGCATGGTATACAGGGCATCAAGACTTTCAAGGGGTGTATAGCTAAGCTCCAGCTTTTCCAAATTTGGCAGATTACTTAGGGGTGTTATGTCGGCAACAGCTGAGCCGTACAATACCACAATCATGCCACACCAGATAATCAGAACAATTACTGAAATACCATTTTTTCTTTTCATAATTTCCCCTAATGTACAAATTTACAGCAGCTTTTGTCCGTTTACATACAGCCTAAACCTTAAATTCAGCCTTTCGGCAGCCTTTTTGCACAAAATCATACGTCCCATAAAAATTTCAAAATAATCCATTACGGAGCAAAATTCCGTATCAATATAAAGCTTAAGATGCACCTCAGTTTTGTCCTCATTAATTACCAGTTCACTTTTTTTAACGGAATAGTTTACCCTGTCGTGAATATCAAAGGTAGCAAAATCCGTATTCCTTACCCTTGTATAGCGTACATCGCTTTTATCTGCAAGGATAAGCGCCGCGCTTATGGGATTTATTGGTACTGCCGTACCCTCGTCATGATTGCCTATTGCACATATAACATCCGCAATATCCACAGGATCGGCACCCATGTGATCAAGTATACGAAATGCCATTGCCGCACCGCTTTGTGCATGGTCCATACGGTTTATAATATTGCCTATATCATGGAGATATCCTGCAACCTTTACAAGCTCTACCTCTCTCTCGCTGTAGCCCATGGTTTTCAAAAGCATTGCGGCAGTTTCCGCCACCTTGGTTACGTGAGCAAAGCTGTGCTCGGTAAAGCCTAAAGCACTTAAGCATTCATCAGCCTTTTGGATATAGGTCTGTATTTCTCCGTTGTTTTTTACATCATTAAAGGTTATCACAAATTGCACCGTCCTTTTATCTCTGCCGCTGCTCTTTCTGCTTCGGCAAAGACAGCAGCGATACTGCCACCCGTATAAAATTTTCCGTCCATATAGACAATATTACCGTTTATCATAGTCATTTTAATATTTTTCTTTGAGCCGCTGTAAACGATATTCTTCACAATATCATTAGGGGGCTGCATATTTGGCTGCTTTAAATCAAGCATAATAATATCCGCAGCCTTTCCCCGTGCAAGCACATCGCAGTTATAAAGCCCCATGGCACGGGCACTTCCCACAGTTGCCATATAAAGCACCCTTTCCGCCGACATAGCCGCAGCATTATTTAAATAATACTTCTGCAAAGCCGTTACCAGAAACATCTCCCTGAACATATCAAGGCTGTTGTTGCTGGCGGCTCCGTCCGTACCGATACCTACGTTAATACCGTAATCACATATACGCTCAACAGGCGCTATACCGCTTGCAAGCTTAAGGTTTGAGGCAGGGCAGGTAATTACCGACAGTCCCCTTTCCTTTAATATTTCATAATCTCTGTCAGACAGATAAACGCCGTGATAAATACCACCGCCACAGTCCCACATACCCAGACTGTCAAGGTATTCAAGAGGCGGCTTGCCCGTTGCCCTAACACAGTTTTCAACCTCTGTTTCGGTTTCACAGCAATGGGTATAAACAGGTGCCTTAAGCTCATGGGATAATGCTGCAAGCTCACCTAAGAGTCCTTTGTCAGTAGTGTAAACCGCATGAAAGCCAAGCTGCTTTGATACAAGGGGATTTTTGCCGTTATACCTTTCAAACAGTTCTCTTTCTCTGTCTATACTGCCGGTAAAGTTATTAAGGGGACCGCACAGCACAACACGCACACCCATATCCACAGCCGCCTGTACGGTTTCCTCCTCAAAGGCATACATATCCATAAAGGCGGATATTCCGCCCTCAATATATTCAAGCAGGGCAATCTTTGCAAATTTATGGCAGTCCTCCTCTTCTCTCTTTGCCTCCATGGGGAAGACCTTATTATTAAGCCATTCTTCAAGCGGCATATCATCTGCAAAGCTGCGCAGAAAGGTCATAGCTGAATGAGTATGAGCATTTTTAAAGGATGGCATAAGCAGATTTTGCTCCACATCAATTTCCCTGTCAAACAGAGGTGTTTCCGGCCTTTTATCTCCAATGTATTCAATTATGCCGTCATTTGTCCATATTTCACCACAGGTTATGCTAAAATTATTGTTAAGAGTAAGTATATTGGCATTATACAGCCTTATACGCATGGAAAATCCCCCCTTATTTCAGCTCCGAAACAAACTTTTTTACCAAAGCTTTAAAGTCCTGAGCCGTTTTATCTGCCGTTTCCTGCACCTCACTATGTGACAGAGGCTTATCGGTTACGCCTGACGCCATATTTGTTATACAGGATACACCGCACACACGCATACCGCAGTGTACAGCCGCCATAGCCTCACAGGCAGTACTCATACCCACCGCATCGCCGCCAAGGGTACGCACCAGCTTAACCCCGGAGGGAGTTTCATACTGAGGGCCCGTAAGCTGACAGTAAACACCAGACTTAAGCTTAATACCCAAGTCCTCACCGCATTTTAACATAAGCTCCGTCAGTTCACTGTCATATACCCCCGACATATCGGGAAATCGTGTACCCAGTTCATCAATATTTTCGCCTATTAATGGAGAGGGTACAAAGCAGGAAATATGGTCCTTTATCACCATTAAATCCCCCTGCCTGAAATCAAAATTAACTCCCCCTGCCGCATTTGTTAAAAGCAGTACCCTTGCGCCAAGCATGGCAGTTAAGCGTGTAGGCATAACCACCTGCCGTGAGGTATAACCCTCATAGATATGCACACGTCCCTGCATAATAACAATCGGAGTTTTATCAATATATCCAAAAACAAATCTACCCCTGTGTCCCTCTACCGTAGATACGGGAAAGTTGTCTATATCGCTGTAACTGACCTGTTCCACCATTTCAATTTCATCAGCCAAGGCACCTAAGCCTGAGCCTAAAACTATGGCTGCGTATGGCACAAAATCAGTTACACTTCTTATACTTGCAAGCGCCCTTTCAAGGCTTTTATAATAATTACTCATATAATACTCATCCTTTACATAGCGTTATAATTATAGTATAGCATAATTTTATATCACCCATACATAAATTGCAACCCTTTAGTCCAAACAAAAAAATTGACCAAACACAGGTTAAGTCAATATTAACCCACATTCGGTCAATCCCCATTTAGGGCAAGTCTTTTTTTATACTCCTCATTCCAAGCCTGAGCTATAAGCTTATGTCCCTCAGGTGTAATATGTATACCATCAATGGTCATAAGGCTTGCGTCTGCCTGATTGAACACATCCCACAGCTTGACAAGACCCGTGTCATACTTTGCCGCCAGTCCGTCAACCACGTTTACAAAACGCTTTGTAACCAGCATCCAGTTAAACAGCTTTTTTGGATATGCCATAATAAAAGGCTCCATAAGCATAATATCAGCATTTGTATTTGCCTTTGTCATTTCAATAATTCTGATGTAGCTTTCCTCAAAATGCTTTTCCATATCTGGGATACCACGCATAGTATCTATAACCTCGTTAATACCTACCAGTATTGTAACTACATCAGGCTTATAATCAATACATATATTCTGCCAGTTTTTCTCCAGATCAAACACCTTAAAACCGTTGGTACCCTTATTAAGCATAAGGCTTGTGGGGTATATTTCCATTAATTCGTTAATATAGTCGCCGCTTTGAGTTATACTGTCACCGGCAAAAATCATTACATTACCCAAAACAATCACCTCGGTGTGTTTATTTTATCAAAAATTAAAAATTGCGGCCGTTACAGCCCCATACCTCTGCTTCTTCAAACTTTACATAGATGTCACTCTTTTCAACGCCTGTTTCTGAGTTTAATATATCGCACAGTTTTTTTGTAAGCTCATTCATTTTATCTCTGTCTGCCCTTCCAAAAAGCTTGACCTCTACAAAAGCAAGCTTTTCCCTCTCCTGTCCTCCAAAATACATTGGACAGCAATCAAAGCCCAGCATAAGTGAACGTTCGCTTTTACCAGGGATAAGGGTAATTGCCTTACCGTAGCTCTCCTTAATTTTATCACGCTTTTCCTTATTTATCTCAAAGTTGGTTTTGGTATTAATAAACGGCACAATAACACCTCCAATTACGGTATTTTATAATAATTATACTCCCGTTTAATAAAAATTACAAGTAATTAAGCGATGAATTACAGTCCAAACATATCAGATATGTATTTTTTGCCTGTTTCGGTTTTAAATATATGTTCCTTTACTGTCTGCACCGCCTGCATTGTTTCATTGTCCTCATAAAGATTTACGAGAAAGTCAGCCTCCACAAGTATCTGATAATCCATACCCTGAATATTGTCATAGGTGTGATGATGACCTACCAGATAACACACTCTTTCAATTACAGATCTTTCAGCACCTAACTCACAAAGCAGTTTTTCAGCCTGTGCAGGGCCTTCCAGCTCCTGATATCTGCCTGCTGAGGAGTTATACTTTTCCTCACTTATTTTAATACCTATATCATGTAAAAGGGCAGCTATATCAAGAATAAAAAGCTGCTTCCCTTCCATTCCCTCACCCTCCGCAATGCTGTGGGCAAGGGCATAAACCTTGATAAAATGCTGTATGCGCTTAGGGTCACCCCTGTAATACTCAATCATTTTACCCATTGTTCTATTTATCATATTAAAACCTTCTTTTTGGTTATTATCTTTTACATACGGATATATACGATAATTATATTATAAATATATTGTCCTGTCAATTATACATAAGATTTATATACATTGTGTCTGGCAGTTTATTGCCGTAGGAATATGCCATACCTATAGGCATATCACCGCCGCAGCTCACATACTTATTCACTCCTGCCAGTGCAGCAAGTCTTTCCCCATCGCCAAATGCCTCCTGTATAAAGCCGTCGCTTACAAATCCGTAACCCCTGGGAGTTTCACCCTTCATTAAAATATAGGTTCCGCCGCCAAGAGCCTTAAACATTTTTATCTGCTCCGCCCAGTAATCCTTTGTACGGATAATATAATTTTCTCCCTGTTCCGTCCTGTACAACCTGTCCATAAAAGGAATATCCGCCTCCGAAGCCTCTCTTATACCATAACCTTTAGTATCGGCAGAACCGCAGGCAATGCCGCTTTTAGCAAAAAAGCAGGTTTTATAACCCAACCCTTTATAAAAATCAAACAGCGGCTTATCCTGAGGTATAAGTATTGAAGCAGCAAAGCCCTTTTCCTTATCTGTTTCAAAGGAACGGTTAAGGAGCCTTCTCATAAGCCCCTGCCTGCGGTAATTGGGATGCGTTGCCGCACCGTAAACATAGCTTACCTTACCCACACCCTTAATCTCATAGGGCAGAAGCTGTGCCATAGCCATGATTATGCCGTCCTCTTTGTAAACAAGACAAAGCTCTGCCTTATATTTATTTGCAAAAAACCAGTCATTAAAATCAGGCTCCTGCGGAAAAGCTATATCCCACAAGGCTCTGATTTCTCCCGTATTCTTATCCGACGCAAACTCAATCATTCCGTTTTTTCCTCTGCATAATAATTCTCCGTAATGCTTTCGGGATAGTATGACAGCTTAGCCTTTCTTAAGCCCTCAATCCCCAAATCCTCCTCACGGTCAATATAACGGTACTTTTCAAAATTGTGCTGTGCAAACTGCTGATTTATCATCTGATAGGCCCCGGGAATTGAGGCATCTGCCTTTTCAATATGGACTATAAAGGTATCATAAAAGCTTTCACTGCCTAAAGTAACGGCAATAAGCTTACCGTCAAGGCGTAAAAGACCGCCTTTAATACCCAACGGCTCCATATTTTTAAGAGCAAGGGACACTGCACAGGTTTCACCTAAAAACTCGCTTGGGTTGTCGGAGCACCAGTCAAGCTGATACTCAAAAAACTCATGTACATTATCGGCAGTTAGGTCCTCATAGGCCCAGCGTCCGTCATATTCACTTAAAAATTTATTTATATGGTTGCGCTTTCCGTGAAGCTTTTTTCCCTTAAGATACATAAGGCTTTCGGCAGAATAAATATAATCCGCCTGGTCTCGATCCTCAGTAAAAACAAAACGCTTCGGATAAATATCCTCAAGCCTTGTCTTTACTTCCGGCGGTACACAGTACATTCTCAAAGGATAGCCCTCCTCATGGGCAATCTCCGCCATTTTTTCTATAGCTACGGCATAATCTCCGCTGCCTATGGGAGATGTAAAAAATGTACCCTGGCTGTTGCTTGTTTTAATATACATAAAATCATCGTCAAAGGCTATCCTTGTGCCATAGGCACTGCTCCAGATGAAAATATCCGTAAAACAGTAGGCACACATAAAATAATTTTTCATCTTAAGAAAATGATTTGCTCTTTCCCTGTGGTCAAGTTCAACCTTCTTAAATTGCAGCATAAATATTACCTCTTTTTTAATATTGAAATAAAATCCTTAACTTCATCTAAAATGATACTGAGGCTGTTAAGCCAAAAAGCAGTGTCGGTTAAATCAAAGCCTGCTATTTTTGCCACCTGCGCCAGATTATTGGTACCTGTAGCGGACAAAAGCTTATCGTAGAGCGATATAAAATCACTGCCCATTTCCTTATACTTTCCGTAAAGAGCCTTTGATAAGAGCATACCAAAAGCATAGGGGAAGTTATAATAGTTAAAATCACTGTCATAATAATGAGGCTTGCAAAGCCACATATATCGGTGCATATAGTCCTCGCTCAGTGTATTATTGTACGCCTCCCTCTGAGCCTGTATCATAATTTCACAAAGGCTGTCTGCGGACAGTGTACCCTGTGCCCTTAATTCAAACACCCTATCCTCAAAAAGGAAACGACTGTAAATGTCCGAAAGGGTCTGCATAATGCCTGAAAGGTCATTTTCAAGGATAATCAGTGCAGTGTTATTATCCGCAGTTTTCAGCACCTCATTTATTAAAACGGTTTCACAAAGAGTTGAGGCGGTTTCAGCAATAGGCATTGGATAAAAGCTATTCAGCGGTTCAGCATTATACAGCTTTGTATCATGATAGGCGTGTCCCAGCTCATGGGCTATTGTTACCACATCATTAAAGGTTCCTCCAAAGTTGGTCATTATACGGCTTTCCTTAATTGAGTGAACCACCTCACAGAAGGCTCCGCCTGTTTTCCCCTTACGTGGCATAAGATCAATCCATCGTTTTTCAAAAGCTTTTTTTGCAAACCCGCCCAGTTCCCTTGAAAAGGCTGTAAAGCTGTCAATAACCGTATCTCTTGCCTGCTCTAAAGTATATTGGGGGTCATCTCCCACAGGTGCAAACAGCTCATAAAAAGGCAGCTTTTTATCATTATATCCCAAAAGCTCCGCCTTAGCGGTAAAGTATTCTGTCAGTTGGGGCAACTTTTCCTTTATTGCACCCCACATTGCATTTAAAATATCACCGTTAATACGTGACTGCTCAAGAGTCATATCAAGAGGAGAGCTGTAACCTCTCATTTTGCTTAAGGTTATTACCTCTCCCTTTATACCATTCATACAAAAGGCGGCAGGAGTTTTGATATTTTCATAGGCTGCAAGCTCTGCCTTATAGGCTGCAATGCGCAGACCTCTGTCCTTGGAGTAAGCCATATTTCTTACTGACGATAAAGGCTCACTGTAGCTTTTACCATTATATTCAAAATCAATCTCAAGGTTTGCGGTTATCTGCTCCCACTGCTTTTTCCACAGAGAGGAGCCTGTATTTTTCATCTTTGATATAATTATCTCCTGCTCCGGATACAGGGTATGCTCGCTGTCCTTTTTGGATTTTCTTAAAAAATAGCCGTGGGATGTTAATATACGGTTATTTTTTATTATCTCATCAATATTGTCTACGCCCTTTAAATACTGTGAAAACAGCGCTTCATGCTCTGCACAGTCCGCTGCGGTTTTCTCCAGCGTATCCAGTACGGAGGAAAGCTTTTCATTTGCCGTATCAACCGACATGGCAAGGTTTACATAAACAATCAGCTTTTCATACTGCATAAGCCTGTTTTTCATTACAATATATTCATAAATTACTCTTTCGGGCTTATTTTTAGAGGTAAAAGCTGTTTTTGCCCATTTGTTCAAACTTTCAAGCTGAGTTTTAAAGGCCTGTACATCAGCCTTAAATTCCTCGCTGTCCACCGAGGGATAAATATTGTCAAGTAACCATTCAGTTTCCATAGTAAACCTCCATAAAAAATGTTTGTATTCAGTTTACCCAATTTTATAAATTTCAGTAAATCAGTATGTGAATATTGCAAACATCAATTTAAACCTTTTTCAGCTTG
>CALIRN010000148.1 GCA_938042265.1 uncultured Eubacteriaceae bacterium | reverse complement strand
TGGCCGTTCCCTCTGCAAATAATGTACAGATAAGACGTATTATGGATTTTTGTACAAGGACTGACTGTGTGCTTAAAATGATACCGCCAATGAGCGATATTTCGGACGGCAGTTACAGGGCGTTGAGAGATGTTGATATTACCGACCTGCTTTTCAGAGAGGAAATTAAGCTGGACGTAAAGAGTATTTCAGGCTATTTACAGGGCAAAACCGTACTTGTAACGGGAGGCGGGGGCTCAATAGGCTCGGAGCTTTGCAGACAGATTATACAGTTCAAACCAAAACGTCTTGTTATTTTTGATATTTACGAGAACAATGCCTATGAGCTTATGAATGACCTTAAAAACAGATATGGTGATGAGATTTGTGTTGAGGTTTATATCGGCACTGTCAGAGATATGAGCTGTATGGAAAGAGCCTTTGAGCTTTTAAAGCCTGAGGTGGTATTTCACGCGGCTGCTCATAAGCATGTGCCTCTTATGGAGGGAGTGCCTCAGGAGGCGGTAAAGAACAATGTGTTTGGTACACTTAATGTGGCAAAATGTGCGGATAAATACGGTGTTGAGCGTTTTGTTCTGCTCTCAACGGATAAGGCTGTCAACCCTGCAAATATTATGGGTGCGACCAAGAGAATAACTGAGCTGATAATACAGGAGATGGCAGCAAAAAGCCAAACCAAATTTATGGCTGTGCGCTTTGGCAATGTACTTGGCAGTAACGGCAGCGTAATACCTCTTTTTCAAAAGCAGATTTCCGAGGGAGGCCCCGTTACAGTAACCGATAAAAATATGATAAGATTTTTTATGACTATTCCCGAAGCAAGCAGACTTGTGCTTCAGGCGGCAGGTTTGGGCAAAAGCGGTAGTGTATTTGTACTGGATATGGGTGAGCCCGTTAAAATTGATGACTTGGCAAGAAATCTGATAAGGCTTTCGGGATTTATACCCGATAAGGATATTTCCATTGTTTATACGGGTTTAAGACCCGGTGAAAAGCTCTATGAGGAACTTTTGATGGATGAGGAAAAGGACAGCCTTAAAATGGTTTACAAAAACAAAATTTTTGTTGCAAAGCCCTTGGAGATGGATTATGATAGGTTTGATAATCAGCTTGAAAGACTGTATGATGCAGTTTGCAGCAATCCTGATAAGGTAATTGACATAATAAAGGAAATTATACCTAATAATAAGCTTGGGGGAAAATAAATGTATCGTGTTATAAAAAGAGCACTGGATTTTATATTCAGCCTTTTATGGCTTATGCTTTTCTGGTGGGTGCTTGCCATAATTGCACTTATTATAAAGATTGAGGATAGG
>CALIRN010000147.1 GCA_938042265.1 uncultured Eubacteriaceae bacterium | reverse complement strand
CCTGCCGATACAGGAGTTATAACCTCACAGTCCATAACCTCTCTGCGAATGCCTGACAGATATGTTCCCATAGCTACAGCAGATAATATTCCTGTATTTATATCCTCATATTGAGGATTGATTATTTCGTATTTACCTGATACAATAGTCGTTCCACAGAATATAGTCTGCAAAGGCTTTGCAACCTGATGCCACTCAAGCCCAAGATGTGCCGGAGCCGCCTTATCAATTTCAACCTTAGCCTGCTCCACAAACGGACTATCCTCGCAGCCGGTCAATTCCAAGGTCAGCACCATATCCTTAACGGTAATACCTGCTGTAAGACCGAAACCGTTAAAAATCCCCTGCAGGGTTTCAAGGCTGCACTTGCTACTCATAATATTTCGGGCAAGTATCCTGGCACGCCTGAGCCTTACATCATCAGTATCATTGTCAACACCAAGCTCTTTTTCCTTTTGGCTTAAAAACCATGTGGCAGTATCCAGTATATTTTGCCTCTTTGTATCCTCAATGCCCTCTCTGACCCTGTCAAGGCTGCCGTCAATAGCAGCAGCCACATCTGATGTCAGCTTGTCATTTTTGTACAAGTTGTGCATTAACTCAATCAGCTGCATTTAATCACCCCTCTGTAAATGTATATATCGGGGCAAATATTTCCGTTTCCTGGCAATATATATTTGCCTTGCCGCCGTTTACGGTCAAATCCTCACAATCCTCAATTCCGCTAACATCAAAAATAAGGTCATAAATCTTACCATAGCTTAGCTCATTGTTTTTAAAACTTAAACCTCCGATGTAAGAATTTATTTTCTTTTTAATCTCCTCAACAACCGAATTTAGCTCCAATTCGCCCTTAATTTTAATTTTTGCATTTATGCTTACACTTATTTCATCAGCCTTTGAAACACAGGCGCCATTCCGACCCCTTCTCCGCTGTATTCTAACGGGTCAAGGTGCTTCTGCACCTCTGCCACTAGCTCATTTGTCGCATTGGTACCGTCCCTTGCAATAATTGTTACACTTACGGTACCTGCACCCTGCGGCGCCCTCTGTACCTTTGCCATACCTACACCGGCAACTTCCCTTGCCCACATTTCATAATGCTTCTTGTTGCCACTGCCGTAAGGCTCCATACTGTCATAATAACGTTGTCTAAGCTCCTCATCAGTTTCCGCATCATACCCATTTGTAAATGCCTCCTCATTTGTGCATTTAATAATGCGACCTGTGGATAATATAAACTGGTCAATGGTACCGGCATCACAGTTACCGGCACTGCCAAGGGTAAGACACTTAATATGCACTTGTCCACTGTCAGTAATAACTGCATCTTCCATTGTTATATAATACACACCGGTAGAGGTGTTCTGACACCTTACCCCTGCCATAATGTAGGCGGTGCCTGTTACTGTAACATAACCCTCTGCGTATGTAGCAGCACGCCTTGTAATGTTCTTCCAGCTTTTAATGTATACATCTAATTCATTTCCCGTAAGCTTTTCGGGGTCATAGCCTGCCCATATATCCGTCAGCTCCGCCCAGAGCTTTTCTCCCAGGATAGCAGTGCCCATAAATATATCCCAAAGCCATGTACCCTTTGTTTTGTCATAGCCCGTCAGGCTGTCCAGCATTTCCTGCCGTAGCTCCTCCGCCGTATAATTCATTTAACCGCCTCCTTAAATCCAAACTCCTCAACGTCAATTTCGCTGCCGTCTGTAAGATTAACAGTAAAGCTTACAATCAGCCTGCGCTTATCTCTTTTTGCCGTATAATTGCTTATACTCTTTATAAACGGATGCCCTATAAGCTGCTCACTTATCTCACGCTTAAGCTCACTGGCAATATATCCGTCCTGGTACTCACGCTTGCCGATGTATTTTGTAACACCTACACCGTAATCATCACCGTCAGTAGTGTAAATCTCATACTTCCCTAAAGGAGTTAGAATTGTCTTGTAAACCCATTGCCTTATAACATCAGCATCACAGCAGTCCGTTACTTTACCGTCTTTAATAATATGCTGCCCTGTATCAACGTCAAAAAAAGGAGCCTTTCCAAGCTCCTCTGATGCCGCCTCATTTTCGGCAATATCTATATCAGGATAAATCATTCATCATCCTCCTTATCGGCAATAAAAACAGGTTGCCCAAGTACATAGATAATTTGGTTATTCTCGCTAAATTGTATGGCAACCTTGTCACCTTTTTTAAATACACTGCCGCAAAGACTCCAAAATTCGTCAAAAATAAAGGTTTCGCCCTTAAACTCCACAGCAATTTTAATTTTTTCGTCCTCTGGCGGTGCCTCAATAACCTTGCCTATTACAATCCCTATTTTCACAGGATTTTTACAATTTTTTATTGTATTTGCCAGCCTTTCAATATCCGTCATAATATCACTCCTATAGCCTGCCGTAGCCCATAAAATCCTTACTCCGTACAACAGTAACCTGTACCTTGCTGCCCTCTGCAGCTATCATTTTGCCGTAGCCATAATAAATGCCAACATGAGTAACCTTGCCGCCTGTGCCGTAAAAGCATAAATCACCCTTTTGCGGCTCATCAACAGCACTTGCCATATCATAATAGCCCTGCGCCTTCTGGATCATCATGCCCAGGCCCTTCGACGCAC
>CALIRN010000146.1 GCA_938042265.1 uncultured Eubacteriaceae bacterium | reverse complement strand
ATAGGATCGCTGTCATCGAAGTTGTACGACATCACAAAGTCGCATGCATTCTTCAGCACCTCTTTGGCTCTGTCGGTGAGCGTTTGGTCTGCATCAATGTTGTAGTGGTTTACATCGTGATGGAACACTACACCCTTATCCTTCTTGAATGCCTCGAAGTCTGCTTTGATAAGGTATATGTGGAGTACTTTGATGATGATGAGCTGGGCATGGCTATTATGAACCGGCTTAAAAAGGCGGCAGGGTATGATATTATAGAGCTGTAAGGGGTGTGCTAAATATGAAAAAGGTTATTTTTGTATGTACAGGCAACACCTGCAGAAGTCCCATGGCGGAGATTATTGCCAAAAAGCTGTGGGAGGGAAAGGTACAGGTTATTTCAAGAGGCTTTGGTGTTTTCGGTCAGCCTATCAGTACAAACTCTGTGCTTGCACTGAAAAAAAGGGGCTTTGAGGTCGATGAGCATTACTCTGCGCCGCTTACCGCACAGGATCTTTTTGAAAGCAGTCTGGTGCTTACCATGACAAACTCTCATAAGTCAGCGATATTGCGGAGCTTTCCGCAGCTTACGGATAAGGTTTTTACACTGTGTGAGTATGCGGGTGCTGAGGGCGATATTCCCGACCCTTATATGTGCGGTATTGAGGAATATGATGCCTGCTGTGAAAAAATATATAATTGTATTAAGGCTATAGATACGGATAAATTTTAGGAGTGATATTATGATAGGTCTTGGTTGTGACCATGGCGGTCTTAATTTAAAAAATGAGATAATTAAATACCTTGAGGCACAGGGTATTGAATATAAGGACTTCGGTACAAAAACAAGCGACTCGGTGGACTATCCCAAGTATGCCAGGCTGGTTGCAAATGCCGTTGCTTCTGGAGAGTGTGACAAGGGCATCCTTATCTGCGGTACGGGAATAGGTATTTCCATTGTTGCCAACAAGGTAAAGGGTATCCGATGTGCGCTGTGTCATGATGTGTTTTCTGCCAAGGCTACAAGGGAGCATAATGACTCAAATATACTTGCAATGGGCGGCAGGGTTATAGGACCAGGTTCTGCAGTAGAGGTAGTAAAGGCGTGGCTTGGAACGGAATTCTCTGGTGATGAAAGACATATAAGACGTATCAATATGATTGAGGAGGAGTGATTTTATGAGTAACTTTTTTGTAATTGACCATCCACTTGTACAAAATAAGATGGCAATGCTTAGAAACAGGAACACAAACAGTAAGGAGTTCCGTGAACTTGTAGGTGAGATTGCATCACTTATCTGCTATGAGGCTACAAAGTCACTTCCTCTTAAGGAGGTAGAGGTTGAAACTCCGTTAGGTACTGCCCAGTGCAAGGTGCTGGAAAATGAAATGGTGCTTGTGCCTATTCTTCGTGCAGGTATCGGTATGACAGATGCCATTATCAACCTTATACCTAATGCAAAGGTTGGACACATCGGTCTTTACAGAGATCCAAGTACCTTCCAACCTATTGAATATTTCTGTAAGCTGCCAAAGGCTGAGGAGGATATGGAGCTTTTTGTGCTTGAGCCTATGCTTGCAACGGGTGGTTCCGCTTCTGCCGCTATCCAGTTTATTAAAGAGCGTAATTTTAAAAACATTAAATATATCTGCCTTATTGCGGCACCGGAGGGAGTAAAGAAATTGCAGGCTGAGCATCCTGATGTGGATATTTACTGTGCTGCATTTGACAGAGTCCTTAATGAAGAGGGCTATATTGTACCTGGTCTGGGTGATGTGGGTGACAGAATTTTCGGTACAAAGTAAGGATTGTTTAAATAATCCGCTTTTCTGCTTTGTGCCCGACGGAGGTTACACTTATGGCGCATAACTGGTTGTTATATATGGCGGCTTTTGCAATATCCTTTGCAATAGCTTTGCTTACTACACCTTTTGCAAGAAGGCTGGCTGTTAAATTTCACGCTGTGGATTTTCCACGCGCAAGAGGTATGAATAAGGAACCTGTACCACGAATGGGCGGTCTTGCCATTGTGCTGGGCTTTATGTGTTCGGTTGCAGCGCTGTCGCCTTTTGTTAGGGAGCTGCATACGGTTCAGTTTTTGGGCTTTACGGCAGGTGCTCTTATTATTGTTGTGGTGGGTATGCTTGACGATGTTTATGAGCTTGGTCCTAAGTTTAAATTTTTTATGCAGATACTTGCAGGTATTATTGTGGTGTCAACAGGTACTAAAATAGATTTTATTATGTGGCCTTTCTGGCAGTACATAAAGCCTTTTGCAGCGCCTGTTACCGTAATATGGATTGTGGGGCTTATAAACGCAGTAAATCTTATTGACGGTCTTGACGGTCTTGCGGCAGGTGTAACAAGTATTGCTTCTATCTGCCTTATGGTGCTTTGTGTAGTATCCGGCAGTGAACTGGCGGTAGTGCTTACCGCTGCACTTGCAGGCTCCTGTCTGGGCTTTCTTCCCAGAAATTTCAGCCCTGCCGAGGTTTATATGGGAGATACAGGCTCTACCTTTTTAGGCTATGTGCTTGCGGTTTGCTCCTGTATAGGCGTATTTAAAAGCTATGCCATACTTTCCATAGTGCTTGCGGTGCTTGCTATGGCTCTGCCCATATGTGACACACTTTTTGCAATGATAAGGCGTGCAGTAAACCACAAGCCTATTATGATGGCGGACAGAGGACATCTTCATCACAGACTGGTTGACGCAGGCTATTCAAACAAGCAGGCGGTTATTATACTTTACGGCTTAAGCGCTGTAAGTGCACTTATTGCGGTGCTTATAGCAGTACAGGATATGAGGGCTACCCTTATAGTATTTTTCTTCTTTATTGTTCTGTTGCTTATGCTTTTTGTTTACAGAAAAAGAACATAATTAAGGCTTTAACCTGCAAATATCTATTAAACGGTGATTATTTTTATAGAAAGGAGAGGTTTTCCCATGTTGAAAAATATAAAAAGAGGGGGTGCCCTCCTTTTTTCCGTATTAATGCTTACGGGATGTATGGGCGGTGAAACGGCAAATGATGCTGCTGAGGATATTAGTACAGGGGCCATTTCTGATGAGGATGCAGAAAATCAGACTGTTACAATTTCCCTTGCAGAAATGCATGTAGCGGAGCATCCTATAACAAAATCCCTGGTGTACTTTGCCGATGAGGTTGAAAGACGTACCGAGGGCAGAGTAAATATTGATGTTTGCCCTGCGGCGCTGCTTGGCAACGAAAGCTCAATAGTTGCTAAGGTGCGCAACGGCTCCGTGGATATGGCAAGAGTAAGCAGTATTACAATGAGTGAATATAGTCCTAATCTTACCCCTCTTGCTTTGCCGTATATTTTTGAAAGCAGAGAGCATATGTGGAAGGTGGTAAATTCCTCTTTGGGTGACGAATTGCTGAGCGGTGTTGAAGGCTGTCAGGGCATTGCATGGATTGAGAACGGTGCAAGGTGCTTTTATGCTGATGTACCAATTTACTCGCCCAATGATATGAAGGGTAAAAAATTCAGAGTGCCTACCTCGCAGACTATGTATGCAATGCTCAGATGTTATGGAGCCACACCTGTTACGGTGGATTTTTCTCAGGTGTACAGTAATATTGAGGACGGTACTATATGCGGCGCAGAGAATGATATTATCTCCTATGACTATTTTGCAAACAGTGTTGTTGCCAACTATTTTGTAAGAAATAATCACAGCTATGCACCGGCTATGATTATAGCAAGTGATGACCTTAAGGATAAGGTGGGAGAAGAAGACTATGATATTCTGCTTGAATGTGCAAAAAATACAGAGGCTAAGTCAAGAGAAATTTGGGATGAGGCAGAGACAGAGGTGCTTGAAAATTTAGAGCAGAGGGGAGTACAGGTTATAGAGCCAAATGCTCAACATATGGCACAGTTCAGGGCGGCAGGACAGGAAATTTTTAATAATTATCCTCAATATGCTGATATAATAGAAGAAATACAGGATATGAAAGGATAAAGGCAATATTTGTGCCGTCGGTTATATATAATTGTTAATAACCATGAAGAAAAAAGCTGCTTTTGATATGGGCAAAAATTATAAATTGCGCAGGGAAGCGTATATTAATATCTTTGATATATAATATAAATATAACTTAATACAATGGGAGGAGAATGTGATGAAAAAATATTTTGCGGTGTTGCTTACGGGAGTTTTTGCCTTTTCAATAACGGTAAATGCTTTTGCGGAGGGCGAGCTTACCAAGGGTGAGTATGCCCAAATTTTGCTTGAAACGGCAGAGGACTATAACCCAAGCTTGGCAATTGACGATATTATTAAGGGCGACGGCAGTTCAGATGCAAATGAAAAGCTCGTTACAAAGGCTGAGGCTTTGGTAATGTTAAAGCGTGCCTTTGGTAATCTACCAAAGATAAAGGGGGATTTGGAAAGAACGGCGCCCGAGAGCGGCAGCTATACAGATGTACCTGCATGGGCGAGAAATGATATAAATCTGCTTTCACAGGCGGGTGTATTAAGTGAGGAGCCCGGCGGTGAGCTTGGTGCGGAAGAATATATTACACAGGAATATGCCGATATCATGTCCAGCAGAATGTACAGACTTTTCGGCTCAAACCCAAAGGATGATTTTTATTGTGCGGTTAATCACAGGTTTCTGCTTAACAGCACAATAGCTACAGGCTATGACAGCAGCTCTGTATTTACGGATATAACAAATCAGATAGGCTATGATTTATCGGAAATACTGGTTGATATATTGTCAAAAAATCATAAAACAGGCTCTATTGAACAGAAGGTAAAGGATTTTTATTTAACGGCAGCTGATAAGGAAACACGCAAAAAGCTGGGTATCAGCCCTATTGAGCCTTATCTTAAAAAGCTGCGTGAGACAAAAACCGATGAGGATTTGCAGCAGTTTTCGCTTGAACTGGCAAACGATACAACCCTTGATGTGTTGGCGGGTTTCAGTGCGACAACTGCACTAGAGGATAAAAACAAATATGTGCCTGTCTTTGATACATATACGGCAACGCTGACTCTTGATGATTATGAGGAGGGCGGCAGAGCCCTTGAGGAATTCAGAAAATATATGGTTACCGTTTTCAAGCTTGGAGGTAATGATGAAGAAACGGCACAGGCAAAGGCAGACTCAGTCATTGAGTTTGAGAAGGAGCTGGCACAGCATTCCAAGTCCGCAGAGGATTATACGGAGATTGAAAACAGCTACAATTATTTTACACTTAAGCAGCTTCAAGGCTATTACAAATCATTAGATTTAAAGGCTGTTGCGGATATACACGGCTTTAAGCTTTCAGATAAAATTATTGTAAGTGACCCCGAGGCCATGAAATTTTACGGCTCGTATTTTGACGGAAAGCATACAGAGCTGTTAAAAAATCTGGCAGAAATTTCAATGCTTGCCTTTTATTCCGATATGCTGACAGAGGAGTTTGTGAATGCTCATAATCAGCTTGTAATGGCAATTTACGGCTATAATCCCGATAACAGTATTGAAAGCGATGCATTTAATACAACAGTAAGCCTTATGGACGAATACCTGGGTATGATTTATTATGAACAGAATTTTACCGAGGAGGATAAAGCAAAGGTTGAGGCTATTGTAAATAATATTATTACCGCCTACAGAAACAGGCTCAATAATATTGATTGGCTCAGTGATGAAACAAAAGCGCAGGCTGTTAAAAAGCTTGACAATATGCAGATAATTATAGGTATGCCTGAGGAAGACACTGGTTTTATGGACAATATTGACATAAAAAGTAAAAGTCAGGGAGGAACTTATATTGAAAATATCTACAGTATTTTAAAGGAAAATGACAGAATAGTAGCCGATTTGCTTAGCGGAAATGTTTCTATAGAGGATATATCCTTTTCGACCTATACAGTAAATGCAATGTATGTGCCATATGAAAATGCCATTATTCTGCCTGCCGGTATACTTAGAAAGCCTATGTTTGACCCGGAAGCAGACAATGCGGAAAATTATGGTGCCATAGGTTATATTGTTGGGCACGAAATAAGTCATGCCTTTGATACTAACGGGGCTAAGTATGATGAGAACGGAAATTATAAAAACTGGTGGACGGCAGAGGATTACGCTAATTTTGAAAAGCTCAGCAAAAAAGCGGAGTTATATTATGACGGTGCGGAGGCTGCAACAGGTCTTACCGTAAACGGAAGGCTTACCCTTGATGAGAATATTGCCGATATTGCAGGTATGGAGGCTGCTCTTGACGCTTTGGCTATGACTGACAAGGAGCCTGATTATAAAACATTTTTTGAAAAGTTTGCCGGCATATTAAGGTTTACCACCTACAGGGAGATTATTGAGTATGATTTGGCAGAGGATGTACATTCACCAAGCTATATCAGGGTTAATTATGTGGTAAAGAGCACAGATGAGTTTTACAAGGCTTATGATATTGAATCGGGTGACGGTATGTATGTGCCGGAAGAGGATAGAATAAGAATATGGTAAAATGTACTGCCGCAAGGCGGTGTCAGACTATCGAAAAAGTCCAGATTATCTGGGCTTTTTTATTATTTTATGGTATAATTAGATAAGGTGATAATTTATACTAAGCAAAGGAAAATACAAAACAGGAGAAGTAATATTTTTCAGTATGGAAAATTTTGTACCGTAATACCATCTTTTACGAAAAGTTGAGTCAGCAGTGGATTTTTCTGTGCTTTATGATGCAGATATAAAAAGTGCATTGCTTTCATATAAAAAATGACAGCAATGCACTTTTTTATAACATATTTTTTAAAATACTTTCAGGTTTTGACCGCCATAAATATGCAAAAAATCACAAGCTAACAGAAACTACTGTAAATTTATGGTTAGGCGCAAAACTGTGCATAATAACAAAACTTATTACTTGTTAAAAAGGGTTTTGAATCTTGACATAGCCTCTTCTGTATTGGCCCTGTTGTTAAATGAGGTAAGACGGAAGAAGTTATCGCCGTTTTTACCAAAGCCTGCACCGGGAGTACCTACAACCTGAATTTTATCAAGCATAAAGTCAAAGAAATCCCATGAGTACATGCCAAATGGGCACTCAAACCAGATATAAGGTGAGTTGATACCGCCGAAGTAGCGTACGCCCATCTCCTCCATTGTATCTGCAATAATCTTTGCGTTTACCTTATAGGTGTCAATCATAGCCTTACACTCTGCCATACCCTCTACGGAAAATACCGCTGAGGCAGCTCTCTGTACAATATAAGGTACGCCGTTGAACTTTGTTGTCTGACGGCGAAGCCACATTTTGTTAAGGTTCATTTCCGTACCGTCGGCAGCCTTTGACGTAATTGCCTTAGGTACTATTGTATAACCGCAACGTGTACCTGTAAAACCTGCTGTTTTGGAAAGTGAGCAGAACTCAACTGCGCACTTCTTAGCGCCTTCAACCGCAAAAATACTGCGAGGGAGTGAAGAGTCGGTAATAAAGCACTCATAAGCTGAGTCATAGAGGATAACAGCATTGTTTTCAAGTGCATAATCAACCCATGCCTTAAGCTGCTCCTTATTATAGGCTGCACCTGTTGGATTATTAGGTGAGCAAAGGTATATAATATCAGCGTGTACATCAGGGTTTGGCATAGGCAGGAAGTTGTTTTCCGCTGTACCGTCCATATATATTATGTTTCTGCCGTTCATTGTATTTGTATCAACGTATACAGGATAAACAGGGTCAGGAACAAGCACCGTATTATCAACTGCAAACATATCCGTAATATTGCCGGTGTCACTTTTTGCACCGTCTGATACAAATATTTCATCAGCGTCAACCTCAACACCGTTGCGTGCGTAGTAATCCTTTATTGCATTGCGGAGAAAGTCATAGCCCTGCTCAGGACCATAGCCGCGGAAGGTGTCGGCACTTCCCATTTCATCTACGGCAGCGTGGAGGCTCTTTACTACAGATGGAGCAAGAGGGAGTGTAACATCGCCGATACCGAGACGGATAACTTTTTTATCGGGATTTGCTGCCTGATAAGTACTTACTCTTTTTGCAATATCTGCAAAAAGGTAGCTTTCCTTAAGATTAAGATAATTTTCATTAAACTTTGTCATTGTTTTTCTCCTTTATATAATATTAAGCATTTTCAAGAAGCTTGCTGACAGATGCAAGCTTTACGCATATACAGAAAAGATTCATGGCCTGCTGCAGCTCTTCACAGTTTGGATAGGAGGGAGCTATACGTATATTGCTGTCATGAGGATCTTTGCCGTATGGATAGGAGGCACCGGCATTGGTAAGTGTAAGACCTGCTTCCTTTGCAAGGCGTACTGTTTCTTTTGCACAGCCATCCATGGTAAATACCGATATAAAGTAACCGCCCATCGGCTTATGCCAGGTTAAAAGGTCAGTATCGGTAAATTCCATGTCAAGTGTGTCAAGCACAATATTGAACTTTTCCTTAAGCATATTGCCAAGCTTGTTCATATGCTCCTTTATACCGTCGGGAGTACGGAAAAAATTGTAGGTACGCAGCTGATTTACCTTATTATAGCCTATTGTCTGCTTGCCGAAGCGCCTGCGTATATCCTCAATATATCTGTCACCCGAGGCGACCAGCGCCATACCTGAGCCAGGGAAGGTTACCTTTGAGGTAGAAAAGAAATAAAGTATTCTGTCATCGGTGCCATATTTCTTACAGACCTCAAATATATTAAGCAGTTTTACCTCCTCGTAAACATGATGCACTGCGTATGCATTATCCCAAAAGATTTTAAAATCATCTGCGGCAGTAGGCATTTTTGCAAGCCTTTCCACTGTTTCATCACTATAGCAGATACCGTCGGGATTGGAGTAGAGAGGTACGCAAAGGATACCCTTAACGCTTTCATCCTCTGCCGCAAGCTTTTCAACCATATCCATATCAGGTCCCGTAGGGGACATTGGGATATTTATCATTTCAAAGCCCAGCTCCTCGCAGATTGCAAAATGTCTGTCATAACCGGGAACGGGACAAAGAATTTTAACCTTATCGAGCTTACCCCATGGGGTAGAGCCGAGAGAACCGAAAATATACAGCCTTGTAAATGCGTCATAAATCAGGTTAAGGCTGGAGTTTCCGCCTATAATTATATTGTTCATAGGTATATCAAGCAACTTTGAAAACAGATCTCTGCATTCGGAAATACCGTCAAGTATGCCATAGTTACGTACATCAACACCGTCGCAATTTATATAATTATCAATTGCAAGGCTTAATATGCCGTTTGAAAGGTTAAGCTGTGCGGGAGCAGGCTTACCTCTGGACATATCAAGCTGAATTTCGCTTGCTTTAATTCTGTTATATTTTTCGAGCAGTTCAGACTGAAAACTAAGTAGCTCAGCCTTGCTCATTTTGCTGAATAAAGCCATAAAAGACTCCCCTTTTTTATTTGATTAAGAAGGCTTGAATTGTCAGACAATTAAATAATTGGTACAACCTTCCTGCGGATTTCTATATATGATTATACATTTTTAGTGCCGTATAGTCAAGGGGAAGTGTGCAGGTTTATGGATAAAAATAATTAAAATTTATTCCTATGGCAGCCTGCCGCAGTATAAGCAGCATTATTCAATTCAATTTTCAAGTTGATTTTAAGGCGTAAAGATAGTATACTGTTGTTATAAATGCTATAACGGAGGGAGTTTTTTGCATGGATGAGGATATGAACGGTATCGGAGCTGAAAACGATGCTGATAATGCGGATATAAGGCTTGTAAAACATAATGAAAAAAGTAAGAAAACCAAAAGGAGGCTTCCCGGAGTACCAATAATTCTGTTGCTCATAATAGTGGTTATTGCCATAATTTCTGTTATTTTTATTAACAGAGGCAGGGACGTGGATATGACTGAAAGCAATGTGCTTGTAAGTAGGGATTATGAGCTTAGTTCAAAGGCGGATTTTTATACCTGCGGCAGTAATATATTTTATGCCACAAAGGATAGTTTAAGGCTTATGGACCAAAAGGGTAAGGAAGCCTGGGTGGACAGCTTTACAATGATTTCTCCCGTAATGCTTGGAGATAAAAATACGGTTGCCATAGCGGAGAAAAACGGAAACAATATAAGAGTTTATAATGAAAGCGGTTTTATATATAACGTGACATTCAACGAGCCTGTTGTAACCTTTGCGGTAAACGGTACGGGCTGTTTGGGTGTAATTAAAAAGCTTGAGTCAAATTATGAGCTGGCTGTTTATGACAGCAGGGGCGAGAGAGTTTACGGCGGTAATTATGTTGCCCGTGACGGAATTCCTACGGCTATGGATATTTCTGACGATGGAAGGATGTTTGCCGTCAGCTTTATGAATATAAACAATATCAAGCTGCAAAGTAACATACTTTTTTACTATATTGATAATGCGGAGGCAAACGGTGTTGAATCAAGCAATGGTATGTATACCTCTGTTGTATGCGAAGATTGTATGCCCTTTATGCTTAAGTTTACGCCTGATAATAAATGTGTTGCGCTTATGGATGACAGAGCTGTATTTATTGACCCTGCGGAAAGCGGAGAAACGCAAAAGCTGGAGGTGTCGCTTGGCAACAGTATAGGTTATGCCTGTGTAAACGGTGACGGTACGGTTGCCATTGCCCTGGGTGAGCCTTTGCTTAATGCGGCAGAGCAGCTTGAAAAAAATACTGTTTTATGGTATAACTCAAACGGTGATAAGGTAAATGAATATAAGGCTGAAAGGGATATAACAGGCTTATTCTATGGCGATGACATTACCGTCATTGCCATGGACAGATACTTTGAGGCGTATAAGACCAAGGGCGGAAGTGTATGGCAGTATACTGCTTTACAGGATACCACAAAGGTATTGGCATATAACGGAAATGATAAAATGCTTGCCGTTACTCCTGTAAGGGCAGTGCTTGCAAAGGTAGGTAAGGGTAACAACCTTATTGAAACTGCAACAAATGCACAGGGCAATACGCAGGAAACAACTGAGGCGGTATCCTCTGAAAATACGGAGGAAAGCACAGCTGATACCTCTGATGAGGAAACCACTGTACAGGAAAGCACTGCCTCAGAACAATCGGAAACACAGACCGAGCCGGTAAGTGAAAATACGGCAGCTTAGAATAATAATAACTAAAGGTGAACAATATGGAAACAATTACACAGCATGGCTGTAATCTGGCTGACATAGTAATTATTGCTGTTCTTATTCTTGGGTTTATAATAGGCAGAAACAAGGGTATTGTAGGAATGGCATTAAGGGTGGTATACGGTATAGCCTCATTTGGTGCGTCGCTTATTTTTTATCCGGTTGTGTCGGGGATAATAAGACAGACACCTATGTTTGGTATAATGAAGGAAAAAATTGTTACAACCCTTGGGCTTGAAACGGCTGTACAGGTATATACAAAGCAGCAGGAGGTAAATATGATTACAGCCTTAAGGCTGCCTCAGCCTTTAAAGGAAAAGCTGCTTGAAAATAATAACTCCGTTATATATGAGCTTGTAGGTGCTGACAGCTTTGTGGACTACATAGCAGGCTTTGTTGCCAATCTGGTTATAAATGTGGTATTGGTGTGGATATTATTTTTAATTTTTCTGCTTTTGCTCAGGATATTTTTAAAGGGCTTGGAGCTTATAGCAAAAATGCCTGTGTTAGGCGGCATAAATCACCTTGGCGGAGCAATAATGGGATTAATTTTTTCTACTATTATAATATGGCTTGGTTTTACTCTGGTTTATGCCTTTATTGCAAAGCCTGCCGTATTTGAACTGTATCAATACATAGCTTCATCAAAGGTAGCGGTGTGGTTTTATGAGCACAATCTTTTGCTTGATTTAATTCTTAAAAGACTGTTTTGAGGAATATGCTTATGACGGAAAGATACAATACGGTTGCCATGGAGGCAGCCTCTGAATTTGTGGAAAAAAAGTCAAGATTTATATCCCACGTAAAGCCTGTGCTCAGTGAGACTGAGGCTGTGGCATATATTGAGACAATAAAAAAGCAGTACTGGGATGCAAGGCACAATGTTTATGCTTATATAATAGGTAAAAATATGGAGCTGCAGCGCTATAGTGATGACGGTGAGCCTCAGGGGACAGGCGGTATCCCAATGCTTGAGGTTTTAAGAGGCGCAGCCGTTACCGATACGGTGGCAGTAGTAACCCGTTATTTTGGAGGTACTCTCCTTGGTACGGGAGGGCTTGTGCGTGCGTATACAAGGGGAGCAAAGGACGGACTTATGGCGGCAGGTGTGATAGCAATGGTGCTGTATACACAAATCAGCATTAAGGTTGACTATACTGCAAGCGGTAAGGTGCAGTACGAAATTATGCAGCATGGGCACAGGCTTAAGGATACGGTTTATGCTGCCGATGTGGAGTTTATTGTACTGGTTGAGAAGGCAAAAAGCGAGGGATTTATTAAGACAATAACAAATGCAACAAGCGGCAGGGCTGAAATAACCGAGGGAGAGGATTGCTGGCTTGCCGAGGAATGAAAGGACAATAAAATGGAGCTTGCTGTAACTGCTGCGGAAAAAATACTTGTAATGCTGATAATTGCCCTAACGGGCTTTGCGGCATATAAAAAAGGAATAATAACGGAAAAGGGAAATAAAACTCTCACCTCAGTACTGCTTACCATTATAAATCCGCTTATGATAATAAATGCCTACCAGGTTGAGGTTGATGAAAGGCTTATGCGCAACTTTCTAATTTCGGCGGTGCTTGCGGTAACGGGACATCTGATGGGAATAATAATTTCCCTTATTATGGTAAGAAAGGGTAGGCCTGATTTTCAGGTTGAAAGGCTGTCTGTGGTCTATTCCAACTGTGGTTTTATAGGTATACCTTTGATTAACGGCATTTTCGGCATGGAGGGTGTGCTTTATCTTACGGCATATCTTACGGTATTTAATGTCTGTCTGTGGACACACGGTGTTTTGCAGGTTATTGACAAGGCTGACCCCCAAGCTATGCTTAAAAGCCTTATTTCGCCTGCAATTATCTGTTCCCTTGCAGGACTTGTAATGTTTGTGTTTAAAATATCGCTGCCAAAGCCTGTTGGTGAG
>CALIRN010000145.1 GCA_938042265.1 uncultured Eubacteriaceae bacterium | reverse complement strand
TTTTTCATTTGTCTACTTGACGGGGAGCAGTTCATTTTTTAGTGCGACAGCCCCATTTTCATATACAAAATCATAGAATAATGTTGACAAAATTTATATCAAAATCTTCGCTTTGAATATAATCAAGGTATTTTATCATAATATCTATCATAGCAGTATAAAGCTTTAGCCCGTTTTCTTCCTGCTTGGTTTCTGCTTTTACGGAGGTTAAATCGTTTTTAACCACGTCAAAAATACTGCTGTATACTTTTGCATATTCACTTGTATCCTTCGCATTTTCAAACCTTTCCCCAAGGTCTGTGTTTGACGCGGATTTTTCCAGTATGTTTTCAAGCGTATCCTCAAAATCATCGCCAACAAGGTCTAAAATTCCCTGAATACGACGATTTTCAGCATCTCCTATGTTTTCCATTTCATCTGCAAAGCTTTCAAGTTCAGTTGATAACTTGGCAGGATTGTTGACATTATTTTTCAGTATGGTCAGCAGCTTTTGTTTGTATTCGGCTGTAAGTCCCACTGTTTCGTTTTCCAGAAAATCTGTTATCATATTAACATAGTCCTGCGAGGTATATCCCTTATCTTCAGTAAAATCATCATATTCATCGGCAATTCCTTCTAAAACGGCGGTGCTGAAAAGGTTAAGAACCGTGGTATTAATCTCCTGCGTGCTTAATTCCTCTGTTTCGGCACTTTCATTTACTGCTGCCGCTCCGTCGCCGATATGTACGGTTTTGGTATCTGCCTCCCATGCAACCTGCAAGTTTGCCGCCTCACCTATGGCACGCAGAGGAAGATACATTCTGCCGTTTATAATCTGTGCAGGCACATCGGCATACATTTCTTTCTCTCCCTTATAAAAGGTACGGTTGCCTGCTGTTATCCTTATTGTATCCTTTTTCTTGGATACCATAATCACGGTTTTTGTATCAGCCTTCCAAAATATGTCATATCCCAGTTTTTCAAATACTCCTCTTAAGGGTACCATTGTGCGTGAGTTGATAATGACGGGCTGTGCGTCACTAAATACTACGGTTTCCTCATTTACTTCTACGTTAATATTATCTGCAAAAACAGGTACTGCAGACAGGCATATTATACAAGCTAAAGCCAATGAAATTTTTCTTTTCATAAAAATACCTCCCAAATATTAATTCAATGCATTTAATATATCAAAATTAGCTATAAGCCTTTGCTTTGCTGTACAAATTCTATTCTCATAATACAACATAGCAAAACAAACTTCAATAAAACGTTTATCTATCTCTGTATCAGGTTCAATAGATTCCAATTCATGGATTACTTCCTGCAGGGCAGTGCTATAATCGGATAAATTGTCTCTGCTTTTGTCAGTTTTTTCGTCATTTCTGTCATAATTTCATAAAGTTCAGGACTTGGTTGACCGATGATGTTATTTATTGCGTGTAAATAGGCTGTTTCAATTACCGCCATATTCAGAGAAAACTGTGACTGTGCCCGTAATTATGATAACACAAGAGAGGTATTTTAACAATAGTGGTTATTTATAAAATTCAGCATAAAGCTCCGGTCTGAAATCAATTTCCCCAGTAACGGGACTTGGTACAAAAAGCCTTGGATTATGCAGGGATAAATTTATTTCGGCAGTAAAGATACCCTCTGCTTCGTTTTCAATACTGCCAGCGTAATAGGCAGCCGAGGGACGCTTGAATTTGCTTTCTTCAACACCCATAATCACGCTGCCGCCGCCAAAACGTAAGGTTTTATCAATACCTGTCAGATTGGAGCTTAAAATAAACATACCCGTATTAATAACATCATATTCCAGAGTTGCCCTGTAGTAATTGCAAAAGCTTTCCTTAGCTCCCTGCTCATCATTTTCAAAAGCCATGGCGGTGGGGTTAAGATAAAGCCTTGCGCCCTTATGGGCGTAATATCTTAAAAGCTCTGGGAAATTATAGGTGTCATAGCATATACCCATTGAGGTTTTACCCCATGGGGTATCAAATATAAGGGGCTTATTACCCCTTGTAAAAAATAATCCCTCTTTGCCGAAAAGGTGCATTTTTCTGTAAATCATGATTTTACCATCTGGCGTAATTACTGCGGCAGAATTATAAAATTTTTCGTTCAGACGTTCACCAAAGCCGAAAATTGTATAAATACCGCATTTTTTCGCAGCAGCCTTGACTGTTAAGATACTTTTTCCCGTTATATCCTCGCAAAGTTCGGATTTTTCTTTGTTTGTAAGCTGCTCCTCTGCAAGTGCGTCATATCCTGTCAGACAAAGCTCAGGCAAAACAATAATATTTGCTCCCATCTTTGCTGCTTGGGCAATATAATCGGTTATTTTATCAATATTTGATTTTTTATCGGCAAATTCTGCCTTAAAATTTACCACGGATGCTTTAATTATGTTCTGCATAAATATACCTCCAAGAATACAAGCCGAAGCAGTCAGCTGAAGCTTACACTGAAAATACCCTCCTTGCCGTAATCTCCCGTAACAACCATGCTGTTAAGCCCCCTGTTTTCGGCAGCGGCTTTAATATCATCGGAGTTATAAAGTATATATCCGCCCTGAGTTTTAAAGGTTATTTCTCTTAAGCCTCTGTTAAGCTTATCGTTTAAAAGTATGATAAGATCTTCACGGCTTGTTACCACAAGATTATTGTAGCTGTAGTAGTTGTATCTGGCACCGCTGCATTTAATGTTGGTGTCGTCAAGGGTGTGAGTTTTAGCAAGCTCCTCATCATTCAGGTTAAAGCAGTTGTAGCGTACCCTGCCGGCTTTGTCGGGTACGGGATCGTCAGAGGTTAAATCTACATTATAATATTCTCCGTTAAGCTCGATTATGTTCCATTGATGCTTGCTGCCGTCAAGAACACCCGAGGCAAGGGTGCAGTTAAGCCCGGACATACGGCACAGCAGCATAAAGGTGTTTGAGTATGCTTCGCATACGCCCTTTCCGTCAAGGAGCATACCCGTTATTGAATGGGTACGTACTACATTTGCATCGGTGTTTGTTACGGCGTCAACATCGTACTGATAATTTGCCACAATATAATCGTGTATGGCAAGCTCCTTTTCATAGTCGGTCATATCACCGGTAATTATTTCATCTGTAATTTCGTATGCTCTTGCAAGTGCCGCAAGTTCATCCCCTGTAAGTACCTGTAAAAGACTTTTATCCTCATAAGCGCGTATTATCCTGTAGTTTGGTGAATATGTGAATATATAGGTTATGGTGGATATATCCTTTCTTACGGTGCCTTTTGCCGTAACTGATATATTATAGCTTGAAATGTCGTATAAATTATAATCCTCCTCGTTAAAACCTTTTATGTTAAGGGTTATTGACCCTGTCAGAGAGGAGGTTGCATCTGCGATTATTGCTTTCCATTCATCGACGGAGGCAATAACTCCGGGACGCTCATACTCGGTTTTTATATCACCGTTGGTGGTGTTTAAAAGGCATTCAAAAAGCTCACCTACTGTCTTAAAGGCAGGCGCCGCCTGAACGCTGTTGTTTATTACACAGACTGCACAAAGGGCAAGCAGTGCGGTTTTTACTGTTTTTTTCATATTCAATACTCCTGTTTTAATGAGGCAGCGTATGCAAGCTCATCATAATTCAAGGCTCTGTAGCTGCCCTCCTTAAGGGTGGCGTCAAGGCTGATTTTACCGAAAGCTACTCTTTTTAAATGGGTAACTGTACCGCCCTCAGCTTCAAACATACGTTTTATTTGATGAAATTTTCCCTCGGTTATGGTAAGGTATGCTTTTATATTGCTGTCTGTAATACTTAAAATATCAAGGCAGGCGCTTTTGCATTCATAGCCCTCCTTAAGGGTTATCCCTTTATTAAAGTGTATAGCAATATCTGAGGGAAAATGCCCCTCAGCCTCAACATAATAGGTTTTTGGTATATGCTTTTTCGGAGATAAGGTGTTGTGCGCAAATGCTCCGTCATTGGTTAAAATAAGCAGCCCCACCGTGTCCTTGTCAAGTCTTCCTACGGGAAACAGCTCCATATTGCTGTAGGGCGGCTTAAGCAGGTCAATGACGGTTTTTTCCTTAATGTCATGTGTTGCGCTTATAACTCCTGACGGTTTGTTAAGCATAAGGTATATAAATTTACTGTAGTTTATCGGATTTCCGTCAACGCATATCTCGTAAGCGGTATCAATTTTGGCAGAGCTATCCGACAGCTTTTTACCGTTTACGGTTACACGCCCTTTTTTTATAAGTTGTTTAACCTCACTGCGGGTACCCAGTCCAGAGTCGGCCAAAAATTTATCCAGTCTTAATTGCGGCATTTTAATCCTCCGTAGTCAACATTTGTTACCTATAATGTTAGCTGTTTGACATTGAATTGTCAATCTTAAAAATTATTAAATTATTATAACGGAAAATTAATCTTGATTTAATGAAGAGAGTAACTGTGGATGATATAATGACAGTATCATTAATAATTAAAAGGAGGCTTAAAAATGAAACGGAAATTAATATGTCTTTTACTTATGGCAGTAATGCTGGCCTTAAATCTTACAGGTGTATTAGGACAGGAAATAATACAGGGCGATGCGGACGGTAGCGGTCAGCTTACCTCAAACGACTGTACCGTTATTATTCAGAAGGTGCTTGACAGCAGTTATACCATGCCTGTTGAGGCGCTTACGGAGGATCATATGTCGGTTACGGATGTAAACGGTGATATTATGCTTACCTCGGCAGATGCGGCATATGTTTTGCAAAAGGTGCTGTTTGACGGCTTTGAGCCTGCACCTGTTACCTGTGAATCGGATATAGTGCTTGCTGATAACGGCACAACGGTAAACGGCATTTTGGAGAGTAACGGAGGAGTAGACCTTGATAATGAAAGTAATGTTGTTACTATAACAAACGGCGGCAGCTATAATGTAAGCGGTACTTTGACAAACGGTCAGCTTGTGGTTGATGCAGATAGTGATGTTGAAATAAATCTTAACGGTGTAAGCATTACAAATGAAAGCGGTTCCGCAATTTACGGGCTTAACGGTGATATTGATATAAGTGCAAAGAAAGGTACCGTAAACACCTTATACGATGGAACTCCAGCAGAGGTTGACGCTGACGGTGAGCCCGACGCATGTATTTTCAGCCATGACAGTATAAAGCTTAAGGGTACCGGTGAGCTTACCATAAACGGCAACTATTCAAACGGTGTCAGTACCAAGGATTCACTTACGGTGCAAAAGCTTAGTCTGACCGTAAACTCTGTGAATAACTGCCTGAAAGGAAAGGACAACGTTGTAATTACAAGCGGAAATCTGGATTTGACAAGCGCTGAGGGGGATGGCATACGTTGCACAAAGGGTGATTTGACCGTAAACGGAGGTACGATAACCGTAAAGGCTGAGGATAACGGCTTGTTTGCCAAGACAGGAAATATAATAATAAATGACGGAGAAATAAATATTGATACCGATACGCAAAATGCAGATACGGATACCTATAATTATGATGGTGTACATTCAAAGGCAGGCAGTGTAAGCCTTAACGGAGGTAGTTTGACGGTTATCTCCTATTGTGACGGTGTGCAGGCTGCGGCAGATTTAAGTGTAGGTGACGCAAAGGTTAACATTACAACCACGGGAGTAATGAGTACCAACACAAGCGGTGCACCTATGTGGCAGGACAGTACGGATACGGGTATATCCGCAAAGGGACTTAAATCGGACGGTACGATTGTAATTGGTAAAGGTGCGGATATAACGGTTAACTCAACGGATGACTCAATTCATGCAAACGATACTGCTGAAATAAACGGAGGCATAATGCTGTTATCTTCAGGCGATGACGGTATTCATGCAGATAATATGCTTACCGTAAACGCCGGTGAAATAGATATTACTAAAAGCTACGAGGGTCTTGAGGCAGAAAATATTTATATAAATGGCGGTAATATACATATCCTTGCAGACGATGACTCAATTAATGCGGCAGGAGGAAATGACGCATCGGGTAATTTCGGCTTCGGTCCGGAAACCTCAACAGGATATATGGAATTTAACGGTGGTTATATTTACTGTGAAAACACCAAGGACGGTGACGGTATTGACTCAAACGGTTCTATTGTGATAAACGGCGGTACAATCATTATAAACGGGCCTTCAAGTAACGGCAATGCGCCTGTGGATTATGGTGACAGCGGTGACAGTTATTTTGCATATAACGGCGGCAGTCTTATAGCTGTGGGCAGTGCAGGTATGGCAGTTAAGCCAGGCGAAGGCAGATCTGCCGGATATTCAGTTTATTACGGTGGCTCAAGCGGCAATAAAGGTGGATTTGACGGAAGCTTTGGCGGCGGCAGAGGTCCCGGAGGTATGAGCAGCAGCACAGGTATTTCCGCAGGTAAGCTTATATGCCTGACCGACAGTAGCTCAAATGTACTGGCTGCTTTTGAGCCAAGGACAAACGCAGACAGTATTCTCATATGCTCCGACAGTATTACTGCGGGAGAAACCTATACCTTAACTATAGGAGGTGCCTACAGCGGTACCCTTAATGAGGACGGATACAGCGTGGGCGGCACTGTTTCGGACAGCAAGGCTGTTGCCTCGGCTACAGTAAGCGGTAAGGTTACGGTTATGTCATAAAACAAATAATTTTTCGCGGTATTATATGCCTGCTCCCGATTAAGGGACGGGCATATCTTTTTCTTATATTGTAAAGATTTTTTAATAAAATTATTATGTACAAAATTATCGTTTTTTGTTATAATTGATATAAAGGATAACCGAATTTAACTAACAGAGTAAGTCCCCCGCTTATAAAGCGGAGGGCATTTCTTGCAAGATTGTCGACTTTTAGACAGCCTTAAATGCCAAAGGCATTGGTTGGTTATGAGTGTGTAGTGATAGCGAAGTACTAATATCCTTGACATTGCGGTTATCTGCGGCGCTGTTAAAGCTGCAATATTTAGGAGGAAAGAAAAATGGCAGTAATTAATGAAAATATTCGTGTTGAAAATAACGGAACAATCAGCTTTGGAAACTATCAGGTTGAAGCAAAGCAGAAGGTTGATGACTATAAAGTGGGCGGTGATTTATACACCCTGAGAACTCATAAGGCGGTAACGAGGATTGAAAAAAACTCCAAGCTTCTTATTGAAACCGTTCCAGGTGCAACCATTCATAATATGAGTGTTTGCGAGGGTGTGACAACCTTTGATATTGAGGGCAGCGGTGATACACAGATTACTCTTGAGCTTGAGAGCGCAACCGAGTATACAATTTATGTTGATGATGTTAATTTAGGCAAAATCAAAACAAATATTTCAGGTAAAATTAACTTCAGTGCAGAACTTAACTCACAGCTTAAGAGCGTTAAGATTGAAAAGCACTGATATTTTAACGGAATTATGGCTAAAATAAAGACGAAGTATATCTGTAATAAATGCGGATATGAAACAGTAAAATGGCTTGGAAAGTGTCCCGACTGCGGCAACTTTTCCACCTTTGAGGAGGAGATTACGGTACCTGAGGGCACAAGGGGAAATACCTTGCAGCTATCAAGGGCGGCAAAGCCTCAACCACTTAACAATATAAGACCCTTGGAAAATGAGCGTACGGGTACGGGACTTGGGGAACTTGACAGGGTGCTTGGCGGAGGCATTGTGCAGGGATCTCTTGTACTTGTGGGCGGCGACCCGGGCATAGGCAAGTCTACTCTTCTGTTACAGATTTGTGATGCTTTGGGAAGGCAGAACAAAAGAGTAATGTATGTGTCGGGAGAGGAGTCGCCGCAGCAGATAAAAATGCGTGCCGA
>CALIRN010000144.1 GCA_938042265.1 uncultured Eubacteriaceae bacterium | reverse complement strand
TTATACCCGGAGGCACTGTTTGAATTTGTAAAAAATCAACTTTGTCAACAGGTCCAACTTGAAACGGTCTCGATTGACCCTATTCCCATTTCATGCATTAATCTCTGCACTGTTTTGTGGTTTATCTTATGTTTTTTTCTGAGTTCAACAGTTATCCTGCGATAAGCCATAGCGCCCTTTGCTTTCATTGTAGATTTTGCGGATTTCTTCTTTTATTTCAGTATTTTTATCCGCTTTGGGATTATCAATTGCTTGCTGAATAGTACTAGGTGCTGCGAGGTATACAGGCTATATCTATGAGCAGTCCTACTTTGTGTTCATGCCTCAGTTCCCATATCACTTTCGCTTTTTCTCTTGCCGTACCCTCTCGGCAACCAAGGCATTCAATTTTTTAAGTATACATTTTCCGCACGAAGTCTCTGCACTTCAGCAATTAGATCTTCTTTAACTTCTTTCTTCAGCTGTTTCGGTCGTCCTGTTGACTTCCTTCCTCGCCGATCAATTAGCAGTCCCTCTGCTCCTTCCTCAATATAAATGCGCTCCTACTTTGCCACACTACCTTCACCTTGAATTCCGGCGCATATCTTCTGTTCAGTTTCCCTTTTGGCATAAAAACACCCCTTTCATTAGATTTTTTGTGATATATTTTTATTATACCACATTGTCTAACAAAAGGGGTTCAGTTCATTATTGCAGGGTATCAGCTTTTTATGTATCAGTAATAAATTTCATCGGGCAGAATAAGGCCGTAGTCATTATGGGGATTTTTTATCATTAAATCCACCATTACTTTTTCAGCATCTGCAAAATTATTAAAGGTGCCGATAATGTCTGAACTGTTTATCTCAATTATATTTATATTTATTGGGGAAAATTTATAAATTTTAAGACAATCAATCCAGTTGCCGTTATTATCATATTTATTTTTTTGCAGGTAATATTCGGTTACCATATAGTAGGTGCCTATGCCTATACCCATTTTTTCTATTCTGGCAGTTAATTTATCAAATTCTGCAAGTGCTTGAGCCTTAGTATCATAACTTCTTATAACGGCAGGCTCAAATTCAAAGCTGTCCAAGGTACAGCCGCTGACGATGTTGTACCTTATACCACTGTAAAATTTAGCCCTGTTTTGTATAATTTCGTATTTTATCATAGTATGCAATCCTTAATTTGAAGCGTTAATTCCTATTATAAAGCTTGCACAAATATTTAAGCCCTTCGGCACTTTTATCTGTAAGTGCATCCTTTCTGAAGCGGAACTGCCAGTTGCCGCCTGTTACGCCCGGAGTATTCATTCGTGCCTCACTGCCAAGGCTGAGAATATCCTGAAGCGGAATAATACAGTATTTGGCAATACTGGATACGGCAAGCCTTATTAAATCCCAGCTAATGTCATCGCCTGATATATTCATAAGCCTCCTTGCATAGTCACGGCATTCCTCATTTGTACTTTCATACCAGCCTTTGGTAGTATCATTGTCATGTGTACCCGTGTATACAACAAAGTTATCGCTTGTGTAGTTATGAGGCAGGTACTCATTTCCCTGATTATCAAAGGCAAATTGTAATATTTTCATACCGGGTAAGCCAAGCTTGTCACGCAGTATACGTACTTCAGGATTAAGATCTCCTAAATCCTCTGCAATAATGTTAAGGCTGCCAAGCTTATTTTTAATGGCGTCAAACAGCTCTGTCTGAGGGCCTTTTTTCCATTTGCCTTTAACTGCTGTTTTGGAGCCGTATGGAATTGACCAGTAGCTTTCAAAGGCTCTGAAATGGTCAATGCGTACAATATCCACAAGCTTTAATACGCTTTCAACACGTTTAATCCACCATTCATAGCCTGTTTGTTTATGATATACCCAATTATAAAGAGGGTTGCCCCAAAGCTGACCGTCAGAGCTGAAATAATCGGGAGGTACGCCTGCAACCTCAGTCGGAAACCCCTTTGCATTAATATGGAACAGCTCTCTTTCAGCCCAGGTATCGGCACTGTCTGCTGCCACAAATATAGGTATATCGCCTATAAGACGGATTCCCTTTTCATTGGCGTAGATTTTAAGCTCATTCCATTGACTGAAAAACAAGTACTGTATAAATTTATAATAATCAATTTCATCCTTTAAAAGCTTAGTATATTTTTTAATTTCAGTATTATTACGATTTTTTAACCCTTCGGGAAATGAGTTCCAGCAGGCACCGTAATAGCAGTCCTTAATACTGCTTTCATCAAGGTTCTTATATGTAAGCTTGTAGTAAGCCTTATATTCCTTGCTTTCATATTCAAATTTACGCTGCTGTATAAAATAATTTTTTAGTGACATAAATAATGCATAATCATTTAACCAAAAAGCATTTTTTCTGCAAAAACTTTTATACTCCTTATTATCCTTTGCATACTTTTTAAAATTATTATAAGCTTTTTTTAAAAGATATTCCTTATAGTTTTGGACAGCGCCAAAGTCAACCTTATCTTCGTTGAAATTCGGTATGCCGCTTATATCAGCTTCCGATAAAAGCTCATCAGCTATAAGCTTATCAGGGCTTATCATAAGAGGATTTCCCGCAAATGCAGAAAAACTCTGATAAGGAGAGTCACCGAAACCTGTGTGCCCTAAAGGTAAAATCTGCCAAAGGCTTTGCCCTGCCTGTTCAAGATAATCTACAAAATCGTAGGCAGCTTTTCCCAAATCACCTATTCCATATTTGCCTGGTAATGATGTAGGGTGTAATAAAATACCGCATTTTCTCATAATTTCACATCCTTTTTATATAATTCCATAATTTTATTATAAAGCATAAGCCAAATATTATCAATTATAAATTCGGTTTATTTGCACATAATAAACTTGCAGTAAAATATCAGCAAGGAGGATTATAATGAAATCAAAATTAATTTTGACTTTAACCGTATTATCATTAAGCGCTGCATTAACTGCCTGCGGAAATAATGGTAATAATAACAATATGGGTACTGATACAAATAATAATGAGGTATCCACAGCAGATAATAATAACGGCATTGACAATGGTATTAATGACGGCAATGAGACAACCACATACAATACAGATGCGGACATTACCGATAATGACTTAAATGATGACAGATTGGGTGATAATAATGCAAGCAATAATATCGGCAATGCAGCTGATGATGTAGGCAATGCGGCTGAGGATTTAGGTCAGGGTGTAGGTGATGCCGCAGGCTCCATTGCAAACGGTATCGGTGATCTTTTTGGCGGTAACGGCACAGACGGAACGAGAAACCGTTAAGCAACAGGGGGGCGTTTGAATTAAAATATTTAACACCCCCTAATATTTACATATTGACGGGAGCTCTGTATAGATATATAATATTGATAGAACGTATATTCGGGTGGTGGCTTTTTGGAAAGAGTGATTTTACACGTTGATATTAATAATTTTTATGCCTCTGTGGAATGTCTGTACAGACCTGAGCTCAGGGATGTTCCTATGGCTGTAGGTGGTGATCCGGAGCAAAGGCATGGCATAGTGCTGGCTAAAAATAATATTGCAAAACAGGCAGGAGTAAAAACCGGTGAGGCCTTGTGGCAGGCAAGAGAAAAATGTCCCGAAATTGTGTTTGTTAAACCTGATTTTAAAAAATATAAAAGCTTTTCAAAAATGGCAAAGGAAATATGCTATAGCTATACTGATTGTGTTGAGGGTTTTGGTCCCGATGAAAACTGGCTTGATGTTACGGGAAGTATTGGCTTGTTTGGCGATGGGGAAAAAATTGCAAATTCCGTAAGAAAACGAATGAAGGAGGAACTTGGAATTACAGTATCGGTAGGAGTATCCTTTAATAAGGTGTTTGCAAAGCTTGGCTCTGACCTGAAAAAGCCTGATGCGGTTACTATTATTTCAAGGGACAATTTCAAAAATATTGTGTGGCCCTTGCCGGGAGGGGAAATGTTGTTTGTAGGCAGACGAACTATGAACAGGCTTGCAAGGCTTAACATAAATACCATTGGTGATATTGCAAGGGCAGATACAAAGGTATTAAGGGGAGAACTGGGCAAACAGGGAGAATTGATAAGAAAGTTTGCGAGAGGTGAGGATAATTCTCCTGTTTGTGAAATTAATTTCAGTGAGCCTGTTAAGTCTGTAGGCAATGGAGTTACCCTGCCTTACGATATTAAGGACTGTGAAGATATAAAACTGGTGCTTATAATTTTATCGGAATCTGTTGCCTTCAGAATGAGGGAAAAGGGCATAAGTGGCAGAACCGTACAGCTTACGATAAAGGATTGTAATTTTAACAGCTTTGACAGGCAGAAAAAGCTGTCCGGTACAGTTTCCAGTTCTGAGGAAATATATAAAACCGCACAGCTTATATATAACGAAAATAAGGAGGGATTACCTCCAGTAAGGAGCCTTACCGTAAGGGTGTGTGATATGGAGGCGAACTGCGCAGTGCAAATGGCATTGGGTGAAAACTATGCTTATAAGCTTAGGAATGAAAAGCTTGATGAAACAGTTGTGGATATACGTACACGTTTTGGATATGAAAGCATAAAGAGAGGAATTTTACTTATTAATAAGGATTTGTCAGTTAATAAACCCAAAATCAATTCCTTTCAAAATGAAAATTTTTTAAAGCAAATGTGAGGTGATTTAATTGGGAAAGCTTTTTATAGAGGTTGAGGCAAATTTCAATACGGAGGGCATAATGACTCCCGTAGAGATTATATGGGAGGATGGCAGAATATTTCATATAGCCAGAGTACTGGACATAAGGCGTGCCGCAAGCCTTAAAGCTGGAGGTCAGGGCATACGGTACAGATGCATAATAAATGGACAGGAAAAATTTTTGTTTTTTGAAGATAATAAATGGTTTGTGGAAACAAACAGATAAAAGAAAAACATCCGGAGGCGAACCGGATGCTTTTCTTTAAGGGTTTATAAAAATTTTAGGATTGCTTTACAAGTTGTTCGTATCCCCCTACCAACTTGTAAGTATATATTAATACATATTTATAAATTTGTCAATACATATTTAAAAAATAATATACAAAAAAGTGTATTTATTGACAAATTTCAATAAAGGTAATATACTGAAAACAGTATTTAAGGAGGTGCATATTATGCGTTTTGAATATAACAACAAAGGAGTCTGTTCTAAGAAAACCATTGTAGAGCTTGATGAGGATAATATAATTAAAAGTGTTGAAATTATAGGCGGCTGTGACGGAAACCGCAAAGGTATTATGTCACTTTTAAAGGGAGTTAAGGCAGAGGAGGCAATTCAGCGTATGGAGGGTATTACCTGCGGTTTTAAAAGCACCTCCTGTCCAGATCAGGTAGCGAAGGCATTAAAGGCTGCTGTTGAAGAAAATAACTGATTTAAAAAACATCGGTTTTCCCGCCGATGTTTTTTATTGCAGCAAACCTATATACAATATAACTAAAAAAGAATGTAAAAAAATATTAAACTTTACCAAAAAAGATTGACAGTAAAACTATTTTAATGTAAAATAGTTTTACTGTAAAACTTTATGAATGGAGGTGTTTATGTGTATAATATAAATAAATTGCAGGAAACGGCAGCCAAGTGGGAACAGCTGACCCGTATCGGCTGGAAGGTACGGTCCAACAGTACTATGACAGCCAGGTTTAACAGATGTATGGATCGAATGAGCAATAGACAGATGCAAATACTTATTGTGCTTGAATGTCTGGATATAAATACCATATCGGAAATGGCGGAGCTCCTAAAAATAAGTAAAAGTACTTTGTCAATAATTATGAATAAGCTTGTGTCAAAGGAGCTTGTTGTTAAGGAATATCCCAGCGGGGGCAGTGATGGAAGACGGGTTTACTTTAAAATATTGCCCAAAGGACATGAAATATTGCAAAAAATGGGAGAGTATTATATAGAGGGATTGTCTGCATTTTATTCAAAATTCAATGATGAGGGCAAGAAGCTGTTTCTGGAGGGTGTCGCATGCTTAAGGAAGGCAAGCAATGCTGAAAAAACTCTTTTTGCAATTATGACAAATAGCAGTAAGTGTTATGATAAATATGATGATAAGGTCAAACAGATAGCCAAGGATATGGCATTTTTTTTCCTTAATTGCAGGGTTACAATTTTTGCAGATGATGAAGTTGCTTTGCACTTTAAGATAACACATAATCAGTTTGAACTGCTTTTGTACATATTAAACGGTATGGATTCACTTACTAAGCTGGAAAGACATTTGGGCTCCAGCGGCAGTACTCTTTCAATCGGTATATCAAAAATGGTTGAAAAGGGATACCTTTATAAAGAATATCCAGATATGGGACAGGATAGGAGAAAGGTGTTTATAAGAGTTACCGATAAGGGTAAGGAAACCGTTGCAATGCTTAAACAGATTATGAATACACATTTTATAAAGTATTTATCAACTCTGAGTGAGGAAAATCTGAAGATATTTGACCATGGCTGCGACTGTCTTTTAAAATCCTTTGAAAATTTTTAAACTAAAAAAGCTTTTTTGCGTAGATAATTTTGTATGTTTTATAAATGGAGGTTATAAACTATGAAAAAGAAATTGATTTTGCCTATGCTTATATTGTCACTGGCATTAAGCAGTGCTGTAACAGGCTGTTCTTCAGATGAAGATGCTGCTGCAACAGGGACTGATGCAAATGTCAATTTAAGCGCGGTTGAGGTTATGGAGCTTCAGCCGGATACTATTGAAAAGCATCTTACATATGCAGGTAAGATTGAGGCAAATAAGTCGGTAAGCGTTACTCCTAAGGTTTCCGGCAGAGTGCAGGAAATTATGGTGGATGAGGGTGATTATGTTCAGGAGGGTCAGGTTTTATTTACAATAGACCAGTCCGATTTGCTTGATCAGATTGCTACTCTTGAAAGTCAGCTTAAGATAAGCGATGCAAGCGTATCAAGCGCACAGGAGGGCTTAAGACAGGCTGACGGAGGCGGACAGGTACAGACTGCAAGACTTCAGCTTTCAACTGCTGTGGATAATGCCCAAAAGAGTATGGACTCCGCACAGGAGGGGGTGAACAATGCAAATATTTCAATACAGACAGCAAAGTCATCCTATGATGATATGGCTAATAAATATGAAGATTACAAGCAGATGTATGATGCAGGCATTATTTCAAAGAGTGATTTTGACTCCATAGAGCTTGGCTATACACAGGCTAAAAACGGCTATGAGCAGGCTAAAATAGGGCTTACAACAGCACAAAATCAGCTTGAGCAGGCAAAGCTTGGCTATGAGCAGGCTAAAAAATCCCTTGAAATTTATGATGAAAAGACCGCTGTGGATAATACGGCAAGTGCTCAGAAGGGTGTGGATACTGCCGTTGCAAGCAGAAATTCCGTAAGTGTATCTCTGCAGCAGGCAAGGGATAAGCTTGCAGACACTGTTGTAAAGGCGCCATGTGCAGGTGTTGTAAGCGCAAAAAATATTGAAGTAACAAATATGGTAAGCGCAGGATCTAACCCTATGACCATTACCGATACGGCAACTGTTAAGGTATCGGTAAATATAAGTGAAACTCTTATCAACAGTATATCCGTAGGTGACGAGGTAAAGGTAGCGGTAGGAAGTACCTCTGATGAAGAAAGAGTCGGTACAATCAAAACCATTACGGGTGTTGTTGACAATACGGGCACATATCCCGTTGAAGTGGAGGTAAATAATACCGACGGCGTTCTTAAGCCGGGTATGTTTGCAAGCATCCGGTTTATCGCAAGCAAAAACAGCAATACCTATGTTGTGGAAAGAAATACGGTGCTTGAAAATGAAACCGA
>CALIRN010000143.1 GCA_938042265.1 uncultured Eubacteriaceae bacterium | reverse complement strand
TAATTAAATATAATAAGACATACCAGAACAAATGAAATAATTTTTTGTATCAACTTTTCAAAATTCATATATCAACCTTATTCCAATTTGTGTTTTCTAACCCTCACTGTAAACCATATTTCCCATACAGTTTAAAATTCCACGTGCGTTTTCATAATCATAAGCACAGGTGGACAATGTAAAAAGACTGCCCTCAGACGGTTCTCTGTAATTTATGGATTGCTCCTTAATAAAATCAAGAGAAACCTCATCGTTATAAAGTTCTGTCTGTGGCTTTGTCAGGGAATATGCAAATATATTAAGCTCTGTAATTCCCCTTTCATCAATAAAATATCCCGTTTTAACCTTTTCAAAATAATTTATATCATAAAAATTTGTTATATCGTGAAACATAATATTGCTTGACCTACCCATATTATGAGCATAAATTACTGTGTTGCCGCCACCAAAGCCTCTTGCATCAACAAATACGGAGCCTGCCGGTGAATAACTTCCGTTAACGGTATGCGTGAGATAATAGCTGTTATCCCTGCCCTGTAAAACAGGATAGTCAATGTTTGTGGACGGAATATAAAGCCAGCCCGCAACATCTTGATTTATTTCCTTAAGCTTACGCAGCTCAGGCATAAAAGCGGTATAGATATCCTCATAGGTATTTTTATTGTTAAAATAAGTAGAGGGCGAATAGGAGGCATATTCTGCCGCCTGAGCCTCCGCCCCTGCAATCTCCGTATGCTCCATATGTATCTTATATAAGCTGAAACCGCCTATACACATACATACTGTTAATAATACCGTAAGTATAATAGTTGATTTTTTCATAACAGTTAAATAATCAGTTGCTTAGCTGCTCTTTTTAAGCGACTTAAGCTTACGTACCTTAAACAAAATAATTATAAGGATTATCACAGCAGCGCCAAAAGCGGCAACAGCAATTTTTGTGTACATTACAACCTCACTGTGGTATCCGGTTTTAACATCTTCAGGGATAAAAGGCGTTTTATCCACAATAGTTTCAATAAGATGGTTTATTATTGTACTGATATTTTCATCTGTACTGTCAGTATCCTCCGACATATTTTCCGAGGTTGGTTCGGGACTATGAGGAACATCCGGATTGATTGGGTCAATCGGATTTTGTGGGTTATGGGGCTCCGTTGGTACAGTGGGTATATATGGAGGTATCTGCGCTTTATCACTGCTTCCTCCGCTGGTACTGCTGCCGCCTCCCCCTCCACCGCCGCCACCGCCGGTGATGTTGGTTCCTTGGATATCAATTTGCGCATAAAATGTCCAATTAAAACTTACTATACCATAAAAGTCCTTATCTTCACTTGAATATTCGTCAATAAACTTTTGTGTTTCATCGGTTATATTCCATTTAAATTCCGCATGAAGGTTTCTTGTTTCACCACTTTTATAAACACCACCGAGATCCAAACCCTCCTGCTGCATATTTGGCATGCCGTCACCGTTTACAAGCCCTTGATATATCAATTTATCATCAAGATACAGCTTACATTCGGTTTCATTTAAAAGGTCAATGTCACCTTCGTCATAATTAGGCTCAGCTGTCATAAATATACTGTAAACAGCATCATCCCTTGCATTCATAAGGGTAACATCCTTAGTATAAAGCTCGCCCGGCAACATATTGTCAATATATATGTACAATTCGCCGTTTTCGGGTGAATGACCGTTTTCGTCCATAACTATAAGGTTTTGTGGCAGCCCCTGCACAGAGCCGTCAGGCAGCTTGTAGGTGTTGGCATATACGGGAGATGAAAGCACTATCGCTGTCAAAAATGCAGAAATAAGCTTCTTCATTTACTCCACCTCCAACTTTACAGCAGTATCTGATACTGCCGTATCTGCAACTGCGGATTTATCCTCTGAATAATCGGAGCTAAGGCTAACCTCTGGTTTTGCCTCCTCATAGGCAGTACCTACGTTTACAGCCTTATCCTCAGAATAAGCTTCTCCTACCGCCACAGGCTTTGTATCTGCGTTGGTCTTACTGCCTGATGTATTTCCATTACCAGTAATTACATCTGTGTTAGATGTACCAGAGCTGTTTGTATCATTTTCTGAAATGTTTGTACCTGAAACAGCGAATACTCCGTTTGAAACAGCAACCATGATACTGCTTTCCGAGGTTGCAGAATCAAGCCCCGACGCATTAATATCATCTTCAAGGTTTGAACCACTGCCAAAGCGTGCGGCTATACCTTCAACCGATTTATCAGCTGCACCGTCGGAAAATATGGCTTCAGCCTTAACTGTAATAACAAAGCCATCTGAAAAATACTGATACTCGCTTTTAAGCGTAGGTATAATAACATCAGTAAACAAAGGAGTGGTACTTTCACCCGTGTCTAAAATTGCACATTCACCATTACTTTCTGTATAATAGAACCAGCCTTCATAATATTCAAAATCTGGGTTTAATTCACTGTAAACAGTAAATTTATCATCGCTGAGGGAGGGTGTATTTTCACCCGCCGTACAATAGGATATTGCTCTTAAAATAGAGTCTTTTCTATCTCCGTCAGCAATAACATCACCGTCTTTATCGGCAATAATTAT
>CALIRN010000142.1 GCA_938042265.1 uncultured Eubacteriaceae bacterium | reverse complement strand
TTAAAAAGCATTTTAGACTGCAACGTCAGCTACGGACAGGGAGAAAAGTAGGCACATGGAAAAAATTTTATTATTCGGGACGAAACCGGCAGATACCCTGCTTGTAAAAAAGCTGGCAGACATGGGACTTGGCAAACGTATTGAGCGTAATAGTGTGACAATACATAGGGCAGGGGATATCATGAGTGCCGTCTGTGGTTGCTGTGCTCATGTATATATATGCGTGGGTGAGTGCGGTGATAAAAGCCTGGTATTGCTCCATTCAAGCCCATGTGGAGTGCAGCTTTCAGGGACTTGTACTCCGGACGGAAACAAGGACTCCCAGGCAATAGCGTTGGCAGGGGAATATATGAACAGGTATTATCCGCGTTGGATGGAACGGTATCCGTGTATAGAAAGAGACATAACATACCTAACGCATTATGAACAGCTTGAAAATACATTCCTTATGGATGATGAAGGTTTAAGAAGTATGTATGCAGACAAAATTCTGGAGATTATTTTTAAGAGTTAAGCTGCACAATTATCTTTTAATGCAAAATGATTAGATAATAATTGCTTATGTATACATTTGTGCAAGGTGCTTAAAATTTGCCGGATAAATTGCTAATGTTTGTAGCTTTTTGGATCATTTACAAAAAAATTAAGAAATAATAAAGTTTTTGTGTACTTTTTTTTGATTGTATGTTAAAATAAATAAAGCAAAATTTGCAAACACCTACTAATTATTAACTAAGGGGGGACGGTATGCCAAAATATAAGTACACTGCGGTTGACGCAGACGGAAAAAATGTTAAGGATACTATTTTTGCCACCAATATGGCTGAGTTTAATGCCGTATTGAAGCAGAAGGGCGAATATGCTCTTTCTGTTAAGGAAATTGCCGAGGCTGACACAGGCTCTCGGGCAAATGCAAGTGCAATTAGTATGAAGGATCTTTCAATCCTGTGTAAGCAGTTTGCAACAATGCTTAATGCAGGTATTACCATTGTAAAGAGTCTTGACGTACTTTATCAGCAGCAGGAAAAGGAAAAGCTTAAAAATATCCTGCTTAAGGTTTATGAACAGGTACAGACAGGTAAAAGCCTTTCAAAGGCACTTGCCAGCACGGACGGCGCTTTTCCTAACTTTATGGTAAGTATGATTGAAGCAGGTGAAATGTCAGGCTCCATTGACCAAATTATGGAAAGGCTTTCACAGCATTATGAAAAGCAGATGAAGTTGAAGAATAAGGTATCGTCGGCAATGGTATATCCTATTTTACTGCTTGTTATAGGTTTTGCGGTAGTAATGGGTCTTTTCATATTTGTTATACCAAACCTTATGGGTATGTTTGGTGACCCTGAGGATCTGCCTGCACTTACACGGTTTCTTATGAATGCATCAAATTTCACACAGCACTACTGGTATATAATTATCGGCTTTGTTGTTGCGCTGTTTTTGGTATTTGGTGTATTTAAAAATACAAAGATGGTAAAAAGTCTTTTTGACAGACTTTGTCTGTTTACACCTGCTATAGGTAAACTGTATGCGGTTGTAATGTCGGCTAATTTCTGCCGCACAATGTGTTCTGTATTCTCAAGCGGTATGTCGCTTATAACATCACTTGAGCTTACCACAAATGTTCTTGATAACAGTGTTGTTACTGAAAAAATGACCGGCGTGCTTGATGAAATACGTTCAGGTGGTTCTCTTTCAGCTGCATTACATAGAACAGAGCTGTTTCCTCAGATGATGGTAACAATGATTAATGTCGGTGAGGAATCCGGTGCTCTTGATGAAATTCTTGAAAAAACAGCGGACTTTTACGATGTTGAGGCAGATAACGCAATACAAAAGATGGTTGCTATGCTGGAGCCTTTGATGATTGTCCTTTTGGGCGGCGTTGTAGGTACCGTAATTATAGGTATTATGATGCCCGTATTCGGTATGTATGAGAATGTTGGCTGATATTAAAAAATATAGAAAGGTGTGAAAATTTATGGCAAAACCAAATGAGACAAAAGGCAAGGCTAAAAACCTTAGCAAAACCATTGCCATTGATATAGGAAGCAAAAATATTAAGATATTAAGAGGTGCCTTAAACAAAAACGGTACTGTAACAATATCGGATGTAATTATAGAGCCTACTCCTGAGGGATGTATTGAAAACGGATATATTAAAAGTCAGACGGATCTTAATCTGTTCCTTCGCGCCCTTATAGGCAAAAACAATATGAGCAGGTGTGAAGCTAATGTTGTTGTGCGCAGCTCGGATATTGTTGCAAGAGAAATCTCCGTGCCTGCGGTTAAGGGCCCTAAGATTAAAAAGCTTATTGAAAACGAAATTGTAACGGTATTTGGCAATACGGCAGATTATTATACGGACTATGTTGTAAACGGTACTGAGGTTGTGGATTATAAAACACTCCACAAGCTTTCTGCTTATGCAGTACCAAAGGAACTTGTAACAAACTATATGGACGTTATTAACTCATCGGATATAAAGCCTGCCAATTTTGATGTACATAGAAATGTTATTTCAAAGCTTGTTTCGGGTAATGCTTCAATCAATCAGGAGCCTGTTGCAGGCAAGACAATGTTGCTTGTTGATGTGGGAGCCTCCTATATGGATATTGATTTGATTATTGACGGTGTTGACGTATACAAGCGCTCCATCTCCATTGCCGATGATGTTAAGGCAAGCGAGGATACCGGAAGCACATCAGGCTCCCTTGATGACCAGATTGATGCAATGTATAACGGCGGTGGCTCAGGTTATGAGGGCTATGAAGGCTATGAGGGCTATGAAAGCTATGATGGATATGAATATGGCAGCAGTGATGATTATATGTACGGCTCAGATGCCAGAAGCAAAATTTCTCCGGTGCTCAGCAGGGCAAATGAGGAGATTTATAAGATTATGCAGTTTGCACTTCAAAAGTATGGCAACAAGCCTGTTACAAATATTTATTTATATGGCGGCAACTCACGTTTGCAGGGTCTTGACCAGTATCTTTCAACAGCGCTTGAGGTTACTGTGGACAAGGTTTGCAGCATTTCAAATGTTGAAATAAGCTCAGAGGTTAATCTTGCCGATGTTCTTATTGCAGCAGGTAGTCTTATAAGAAAGTGAGGTATACGGTATGAATAATTATTTAAAGAAGGACCTTAACCTCTTTGCTGCTGTCGGTAGGGAAAGAGGTATAGGTGCCATAGATTTTGAAAAGTCGTTAAAAAAGTGTCTTATTGTGTTTGCGGCAATTTTTGCTGTTGCTCTTATAATTACATTGGGTGTTAACGGCGTCAGAAAAAGCAGGATTGAAAAGCTTAATGAGTCTATAGAGGCACTTCAGGCTGATTTGCAGGAGATTGACCAGTATAAGCAGGAGGCTGAACAGCTTCAGAGAGATATTGATAAGTTCAATGAGGCTATTGCAGAGTTTAATGTTTCTCCAAGGCTTACTACCGAAGATATTAAAAATATTGCAAAGTGTATGCCTGCGGGGATTAAGCTTACCAGCTTTTCTTATAGCGGCAATACAATTTCATTAAGCGTTACGGGTACAACTGAGCTTATGATTGCGGATTTTGCAAACAGCCTTAGAAATTCGGTAACTGTTGATAAAGCAGCTACTACAGAGGAGGATTATAACAAGCATAACTTTAAGTCCGTAGAATATACAGGTGTAACTAAAAGCGGTACTGAATACAACGGTTCAATTACGGTTACGCTTAACGACATTATAGTTGAGGAAACCACAGAAGCACCTGTAGAAGAAACTACGGCGGCACAGTAAGGGGGAAGCGGTATGAATAAATTAGGAAGTAAAGAAATATTTTTAATTTTGGTTATAATTAATTTTCTCCTTTATTATCTTGCTTATATGTGTGTAATTTCACCTTTGAGAAATAAAGGAAGCGAGTACAAGGAGCAGATTACAACGCTTCAGCAGCAGTATGATGAGCAGAAAACCATTGTTGACTCAAAGGATCAATATATTGCTACTATTGAGCAGCTTAAGACTGATAAGGAAACGCTGTTTACGGAGAGCTTCCCTGATGCTGAAACAGAGAGCATCCATGCTTATATGGTTGACAGGGCTAAGGCAAGCGGCATTGTTATTGATAACATCAATATTTCGCAGAATGTTGCTACCGTGAATGACGAAGCAACAGGGGAAAAGATACCTACCGGTCTTAAGACAAACACAATTAGTGTAGGTGTTACAGGCTCCTACAGCAACATTATCAAGCTTATTACAGATATGGAAAATGTTCAAAAGACATCACTGCTTACAAGCTTAAGCCTTTCGGGTGAGCCATCCGTTATGACAACCACTCTTAACTATTCGCTTATGACGGTTGATAAGGGTGAGGAAATTGTTGACCCAACCTTTGATCATAACTTTGGTCAGGCTATGGGCGATACGGTATTGTTTAAATAATAATTATAATGCTTCAGTATATGGCTATCGGGTAAATCCTGATAGCCTATACTGCCGATTATGTTAAATCCGATATGTCAATGTATAATAGGGAGTGATTTTATGAAAGGAAAATTGTGCTTTTTTAACAGAAAAGTTAATATGTTAAAAAGACTTATTAAGATATCTGAAAATAAAAGCGGCAGCATACTGTCTTTGGTTATCATAATAGGTGCGGCATTGTTTATTATTACAAGCGGCTTACTTATGACGGTAGCAAATACAAATGCTGTCACCAAAAATGTAGACAACAGCGAAAATGCCTATCTTGCTGCCCGCAGCGGCATCACTCTGCTTGCTGACGCCGGCAAGGACTCCGCCTTTGCGCAAAAAATTGTAGACTCTATGGGTCAGACAGACCCAATAAAGCTTGACTTTGGCGATCAGGGCAAATGCGAGGCTGTAGTTACGGATATGGGTGACGCTGCTGACGGCAGCGGCGTTGTCTATAAAACAGCCAAGGTTGAATGTACGGGTATGTATGAGGGCAGCAGTTTTAAGCTTACGCGTTATTTTAAGCTTAAGCAGTCGGGTACGGCAAAAACCAATGAGCTTAAAACCTGTGCATATCTTCACTACGGCGATGGTGATATGATTATTGACGGTGGTATTGAGGGTAATGTTTATATTATCGGCAACGGTCATATCCAGAATGATAAAGCAAATGTGGATCACCCCATGCACGATGTTGTTTGCTCAAATGAGCTCGTGCTTTCAAACAGCGGCTGTGTGTATAACCTTATTGCGGCGGGCAGGTATCTTGTCCTCGGTGAGGCGCTTATAAATACAGAGGTTTATGTCGGCTCCAATAAGCTTGATATTGACGGTAAATTTACAAGCGAACTTAATGACGGCATTTATGCTTATCTGCACGGCTCTACG
>CALIRN010000141.1 GCA_938042265.1 uncultured Eubacteriaceae bacterium | reverse complement strand
CTCTGCAAGCATTGATGTAGGCGGTGCGGTTGTAACTGCAAACGGTAACCTTAGCATCAGTGGCAATAGTGCTCTTAATGCTGATTATCTTCTTTCGGGCAAGGGGCTTACGGTAAGCGGTGCAAAGGCTAACCTTTCAGGCGGCGGCTATGGCTATGCTGCTTTTTCGGGCGGCAATTATGCACCAAGCAATAATAAGGGCTCTGATTACATTGGCAAGGGTGAAAGCAACAGGGGTGAAACAAGGGCAGACGGCATTGTTACATCAAAGCCTATTGTTATAAATAACTCCAAGAAGAGTGTACCATCCTCCGTAACGGTACTTAATAAAGACAGTGAGGAGGGACTTAAGGCATTTAAAACCATGAACAGTCTCTGGCTGACAAAGGCTCAGAAGGTTTATAAAGGCGGTTGGTGGGACAGCTGTAAGAATGTTAAGTTTGCTGTTGCTCTCCTTTTTGATCCTAATATAGTTCCTTCAAGCTATATAAATAACGTAACGGAGGAAAATAAAAAGAGCAGCCCTACAGAGTCTGTTTTTAATCCAAAGCCTGCAACAGGTACGGCTTATACAGAGGCAGATTATAAGAAAAACTGGCAGTGGTATGAAATGTCGGATGAAACCTACTACGGTGACAAGAAGGTACCTGTAAGCCATGAGCTTTACTATACAACAAACGACAGTGCATTCCTTTTAAGAAGTACACTTCAGTCTGCACTTGGCGGACCGAGCAGATCGGATAATACCAGCCTTAATGCAAACTATCAGGGACGTTTTGTTGAAACCGCAAGAACAGCTATCCCGTTTGACGGTGCTATTAATGAAATACAGGTACAGTATCCTCATTATGCCAATTTTGCAACGAGCCCTACTGTTGACAGTGCGGATGCAGGCTGGGCAAGCGTGCAGGAGTACAAGGACGGTTATCTTATAGGCGGTATTGGCTCAACAACAGGCTATGCAAACTTTGGCCGTGTTGAGTTCAGAAATGATTCCAACAAAATTTATGACGGTGTAAACGAATATGATGTTTCAGGCAGAACTCTTTATTTTAGAACAACATCACCTATTTTGCCCGGAGGCTGGGGTGACTTCTTCTTTACAAGTGATAACGGTGAGATTAAGCTAAACAGCAAAATCGTTATTGAATACAGTCTTAACGGTACGGATGCAGAGAGCCTTGCAAAGATGGGATATGTAAGGATTTTCCTTGACCCTGAGGTTAAATTAAACCTTGGCAGTAATGCAGGCGTTGAGGGTATTAACAACGGTAGTGTAAATGTAAATGATGTGGACTTTGAGTATAATAACTTCCATTACACAAGCATTATGCCCGAGCTTTACTTCTTCTGCGCTAAGCCCTCTCAGGAGGCTAAGGATAGCTTTGATATTGATACACCTGATATGGATGCGTTTATTATAGCGCCTTGGTCCGTTGTTGATATGGAAACCGTACAGACACAGAAAAATAATGAGGCATACAAGGGTATTATCCTTTGTAAAAACCTTGTAAAGGCACAAAGCGGTACGTACAACCATCATAAGCCGATAGCTTTTGGATATGCTATGAGTGAGTCGGTATTTGTTCTTCCTGAAAGTAACGGTTAAGGGGGTAAATTTGTTATGAAGTTTTTTAATAGGCTTGTAAGGGATAAGCGTGGTTTTACACTTATGGAGGCAGTTGTGGCTACATCTCTTGTAGCTATTGCTGCAAGTATGTCGGTGGGAGTGTTCGTATCCAGCCAAAAGATTAATGCAAACCAATATGCGGTAAATAACGGACAAAATTCCGCTATGGCAAGTGCAGAGGATACACTTTCAATGGGCTCTGTAGCTTCGCCGGGGGATGGAGAGGCTTTTGAAATGACCCCTGCATCAGGCGGCAGCAATGGCTTTAATACACTTGAGGATAACGGTAAGGTAAGTGCAAGATGCCAGAGTGTGGCAAATGATAAGGCTGAATATAAGGTGTTTAAGCTTGATGCGGCAAGTGATGAGGGTAGCTCTCAGCCTCCGTCAGACGGAGAGTCGGAGGAGGAATAATGTTAAAAAAAATATTTACTGATAAAAAAGGCTTTACCCTTATTGAGATGATTATTGCGGTGGCAGTTTCGGTTATTATTATAGGTACAATTTCAAGTATGGTTATATATGCCTATAAGTCCTATTATAATACAGATAAAACCGGTACAGTTCTTAATGGTGTAAATTCAGTAACAGAGGCTGTAAGAGAGCTTACCTTTAATGCGGTTGAGGTGGAAATTAAGGACGTTGTCTCAGAACCTGACATTGAGGAGGGCTGTACTGCAATATATTGCATTGATAATAAAATTTATATTGACGGTGGCGTTATTCAGTCAGCTAAAGGTCTTAATCTGTCAAGACTTGACCTTACCTTTGAGCTAGATACAAACAGGGAAACGGATGGTAAGTACAAAACCGTTAAATATATACTTACTGCAAATGATGAAAATGGTAATCAGGCTATTGAGCCTCAAAATTTGAGCCTGTTTTTTAATAATTGCGATGCCGGTGTTGTGGGTACATCGGGTAATTGTATTATAGTAAAAAGAGGAACGGCATAATTAATCGGCTGCCGCAGGCAGGTGGTAAATACACCTTTGCGGTAGTCTTTTTTATTTGTTGAAAAGAACAGACATTTTGAAATGTGCAGGCTCGGTTGACAATACAGTGCAGTATTGATATAATTATACCAGTGTTATTTGGCATAAATTGGCGTAATTTGCCAATTATTTTTAACCGACATAGTAAAGTCCCCCGCTTCTTTAGGCGGGAGGGGGGTGGCTGTGCTTACAGCCTTAAGGAGGCGAGGGAGGAGCCTTTTAATCTAAAACAGAAGGGAAGTTTTTTAATGGAAAATAATACTGCGGTGGCACCTGAAAATAAAATGGGTGTTATGCCTGTAGGCAGACTGCTTGCTAATATGTCACTGCCTATGATAATTTCAATGCTGGTACAGGCAATGTACAATATAGTGGACAGCCTTTTTGTGGCACGTATAAATGAGGAGGCTCTTACTGCCGTGTCGTTGGCGTTTCCTGTACAAAATTTAATGATTGGTATTGCCGTGGGTACAGGTGTGGGTATGAATGCCCTGCTTTCCATGAGTTTGGGCAGCAGGGATTTTAAAACTGCGGATAAGGCTGCAGTAAACGGTATTTTTTTGGCTGTATTAAGCAGCCTTGTATTTTTGGTGCTCAGCTTTTTTGTGCCGGAGCTTTATTATAAAAGTCAGGCTGACAGCGCTGAGATAATTGCCTATGGAGTGGAATATTTGAGCATAGTTTCGTTTTTTGCTTTTGCGGCATTTTGTCAGATGACCTTTGAAAGAATTCTCCAGTCCACGGGCAGAACAATGTTTACCATGGTAACACAGGGGCTTGGAGCAATTATCAATATTATTCTTGACCCCATATTTATCTTTGGCTATTTCGGTGTACCCCAAATGGGTATACGAGGAGCTGCTTATGCAACAGTTACGGGTCAGTTTATTGCTTTTTTACTTGCCTTGTTTTTTAACCTTAAGTTTAATAAGGATGTAAGCCTGAGCTTTAAGGGCTTCAAACCTGACGGACGAATAATAAAGCGCATTTATGCCGTTGGTATACCTTCCATGGTAATGAATACAATTGTATCGGTAATGACCTACGGTATAAATGGCATACTTATGGGCTTCAGTTCAACCGCAACTGCCGTATACGGCGTTTTTGTAAAGCTGCAGAGCTTTGCCTTTATGCCCGTGTTTGGTCTCAATAACGGTATGGTGCCTATTATTGCTTATAATTATGGGGCAAGACACAGGGACAGAATAATGGATACATATAAATACAGTGTTATGGCGGCAATGGTTATTATGCTGTTTTGTTTTGCAATTATGCAGATATTCCCAAGAGAACTGCTGATTATGTTTGATGCCTCTGATAAGATGCTTGAAATAGGCGTACCTGCAATACGGATTATCTCTCTTAGCTTTATTTTTGCAGGCTACTCCATTGTAAGCAGTTCCATGCTTCAGGCTATGGGGCACGGTATGATGAGTATGATAATTTCACTGTGCCGTCAGCTTTTGGTACTGCTGCCTGTTGCCTATCTTATGTCGCTTACAGGCAGGCTTGAGCTGGTGTGGTGTGCAATGCCAGCTGCGGAGATTGCGTCATTAATCCTTTCAACCGTATTTATGTTAAAGCTGTATAAAAAAGTAATTAAAAATCTGCAATAAGGGGGCTTTAAAATGAAAAAGCAGATGCTTGATAAGGTAAAGGCGGCAGAGAATTTTTTAAATGAAGGTAACGCCCGAAATAAGGCAGATTTTTTAATGTATATGGACAGGTGGATACCATGGTTTCAGCATGAAAGAATAGTGCATTTGCTTGTAACCCTGTTTTTTGCACTGTTTTCCATAATTGTGGTATTTATGTTTATGTTTACGCAGAAAATTGCGCTGTTTGTGCTTTTTGTTATTTTCGGCATAACAACGGGTTTTTACATAAACCATTATTATCTTTTGGAAAACAAAACCCAGTATCTTTATGAGCTTTATGATAAAATTGAAAAAATGCAGCAGTAATTGCAGGTAAACGGAACAGCCGCTACAGTTTCCATAAACAGAAGCCGTATCGGTTGGTTATGGGATAATTGAAAAGAAATTCGTCAGGTAAAAAATCTTAAGTATGCAGCAACAACGGAGTACAAATATCCTTGACTACAGATATTTGTATTCCTTTCTTTTTGCAAAAACAAATATAATCGTTACAAAAGCGGCAATCAGCTCGGCTGCAGCAATGGAGAGCCATATACCGTCTATTTAATAAGCTGAACATCAACGTAGTAAGTCCCTGACCTTATTAGGCGGAGGGCAAATATACCTGACGGAGGCACTGATTTTTTGCTTTTGATCTGAATTTCTTTAGCTTTGAGGTTTTTTCCTTAAATGAGGTCGGGTATCTTTGGATAAGCTCAAGGTATATTTTGACCTCATCATAAGACCATGAGGCAAAAATTCTGTTTTCGGCTTCAATAATGTGATGTACGGTATCTTGTACGTAAATCTTTCCCTTATTGTAGTACAGTATGATTTCGTACAAAAGTCAACAGTTTTTGTATTAAACGATTAAGGAAAATGACACCAATTTAAGTTAAAATTTTTATGTAGAACAAAATTTGCATTTAATATATTTATGTAAATGACAAAAAATGACAAAAAATATACACAAATTTTCAGATAAATATTTTCAAAAGTTAATTAATTTGCATAAAATTAAGAAAATCTTAAAAAAGTAGTTGCAATTTAAAAAAAGTGGTATTATAATTGCACTATCAACTAACGAGGACGTTATGGCTGTAAAAGCCGTGGCGTCCTTTTTCTTTTGTCTATGTACAGACTTTTATCGGTTAAAGCACAGAAACCGTTAAAAGTCTGCATATATTCAAAGGGAGAATATATTTTTAACTCATTAAGGAGGGGTTTAAAATGGATGCAAACATTCAGGAATTAATCACAAGTACAGTTAATGCCGAAGCCTTTGGTATATGGTTCCTTATAGGTGCGGCGCTGGTATTCTTTATGCAGGCAGGCTTTGCAATGGTAGAAACGGGATTTACCCGTGCAAAGAATGCTGCAAACATCATTATGAAGAACCTTATGGACTTCTGTATCGGTGTTCCAATGTTTATTTTAATTGGTTTCAGTCTTCTTTTAGGTGAGGACGTAGTTGGTTTAATAGGTAAGCCGGGCTTTGATATTTTTACAGCCTACGGTGACTTTAATTATTCCGCTTTTGTTTTCAATATGGTATTCTGTGCAACAACTGCCACAATCGTTTCAGGTGCTATGGCAGAGAGAACAAAGTTCCTTTCTTACTGTATTTATTCTGCAGTAATCAGCGGTCTTATTTATCCTATTGAGGCTCACTGGATTTGGGGCGGCGGCTGGCTTGCAAATATGGGCTTCCATGATTTTGCAGGCTCATGTGCAATCCACATGGTTGGCGGTATTTCAGCCCTTGTAGGTGCAAAGATACTCGGACCACGTATCGGTAAGTTTGCCACTGATAAGAACGGCAAGGTAACAAAGGTAAACGCTATCCCAGGTCACTCACTTACACTCGGTGCTTTGGGCTGCTTTATCCTTTGGTTTGGCTGGTACGGTTTTAACGGTGCTGCTGCCGTAACAGGTCCACAGCTTGGTTCTATCTTCCTTACAACAACCATTGCTCCTTCAGTAGCAACTGTTGTATGTATGGTTTTCACTTGGATTAAGTATGGCAAGCCTGATGTTTCCATGTGTCTTAATGCTTCACTTGCAGGTCTTGTAGGTATTACGGCAGGCTGTGATGTTATGGACGCTTTTGGTGCAACAATGGTTGGCGTTGTATCAGGTCTTTTGGTAGTATTTGGTGTATGGCTTCTTGACCATGTACTTTATATTGATGACCCTGTTGGTGCTGTTGCCGTACATATGATGAACGGTATATGGGGTACATTTGCCGTAGGTCTTTTTGCAACAAGCTCGGCTCCCGAATGTACATTAGATGGTCTTTTCTACGGCGGTGGTGTTACACTTTTGGGAACACAGTGTGCAGGTATTTTATCTGTAGCTGCCTGGACTGCTGTTACAATTACAATAGTATTTCTTATTATTAAGTCGACTATCGGTCTTCGTGCTTCCGTTGAGGAAGAAACAAGAGGTCTTGACGTTACGGAGCATGGTCTTGCTTCCTCTTATGCGGACTTTATGCCTGTTATCAACACAAGTGCAATTTCGGTATTTACCGGTGAGGGTTCTTCCGCTAAAAAGAAGGCTCCCGTATCAAGCGATGAGGCTGTACCTGTTCAGGTAGTTACAGGCGGCAGCAAGGAGGTTGTTGCAAGTGATGTTAAGCTCAGCAAGGTTGATATTATCTGTAAGCTTGGTAAGTTTGATGAACTTAAGGCAGCACTTAACGATATCGGTGTAACAGGTATTACTGTTTCAAATGTATCAGGCTGCGGTGTACAGAAGGGAGAAACTGCTCCTATGTATCGTGGTGCTGTTGTTGATATGACACTTTTGCCTAAGATTAAGGTTGAGGTTGTTGTATCTACAGTTCCTGTAGCAACTGTAATTGCTGCTGCTAAGAGAGCTCTTTATACAGGCAATATTGGTGACGGTAAGATTTTTGTTTATGATGTTGAAAACGTTATTAAGGTAAGAACAGGTGAAGAGGGCGTTGCAGCTCTTCAGGGCAGTGAGGATTAATATTTAGTTGAATTTTTTAACGCTGTCGGCTTATGCCGGCAGCGTTTTTGACTTTAGCGTTTTGATAAATTTGTGTTTCACGGCATATAAAACTCAAATTTGTCTTTTTATAAAAA
>CALIRN010000140.1 GCA_938042265.1 uncultured Eubacteriaceae bacterium | reverse complement strand
GGAACTACATTGACGGATGTATGATTAAGGCTGTTTTAGAGCTTTACGATATTAAGGGACATAAAAAATTTCTTGAATTTGCGGATAATTTTATTGATTACTTTGTACGTGATGACGGAAGCATTTCCTCCTATAATCCTGAGGACTATAATATTGATAATGTTAATGCTGGTAAAACCCTTTTTGACCTTTATAAAATCACGGGCAAGGAGAAGTACAGAAAGGCTATTGAAACCATTTACGGTCAGGTAAAAAATCAGCCGAGAACGGCTTCAGGCAATTTTTGGCATAAAAAGATTTATCCCAATCAGATATGGCTTGACGGTATGTATATGGGTCAGCCCTTCTATATGCAGTATGAGGTTGAATATAATAACTGTAAAAACTGTATGGACAGCTTTGATCAGTTTATTAATGTTTATAATAAAATGAGAGATCCAAAGACAGGTCTTTATTATCATGGCTTTGATGAGTCCAAGGAAGTTTTTTGGGCTGATAAGGAAACGGGTCTTTCTCAAAATTTCTGGCTCAGGGCATTAGGCTGGTATTCAATGGCACTTGTTGATACTATATCCATTATGCCTGATTCATTTAAGGAGCAGAGGGATAAGCTTGCTGAAATTTACAGAGAGCTTATTGATTCAATGCTTAAATATCAGGATGAAAGCGGTATGTGGTATCAGGTTGTTGATAAGGGCGGCAAAGAGGGCAACTACCTTGAAACCAGCGGCAGTGCAATTTTTGCTTACTCCATAATGAAGAGCGTGCGTATGGGCATACTTGATAAGGATTACTTTAAGTATGGCGAAAAGGCATTTACGGGTACCTGTGACAGATACCTTTCACAGAAGGACGGCGAACTTCAGCTTGACGGTATCTGCCTTGTTGCAGGTCTTGGCCCTGCAAATAATACAAGACGCGACGGTACATACGAGTATTATATGAGCGAGCCTGTTGTACAGAATGATGCAAAGGGTGTTGCACCGCTTATACTTGCATATATTGAAATACTTTATAAGGAAAAAGGCTGATAGATAATTAATACTAAATCGGGACAGCGTATACTGTTCCGATTTTTTGTTACGGTATGAGGTGATTTTATGTCAAGAACAAGGGATGCCCTGGCATGGATATTCAAATACACAAAAAAGCAGCTTGTCTGGGTAGCAGGTCTTGCGGTAATAAGCGGCTTGGTGGCATTGGGCTTTATTTTGCTGGCAGTGATGTCCAAAAATGTTCTGGATATTGCAACAGGGGACAGGCAGGGCAGTATTTATTTTAATGCTTTTATTATTGTGCTTATCATAGCCCTGCAGGGAGCGCTTAATATACTGTACAGCAATATAATTGTAAGGGCGGGCGGCAAAATTGATATACGTATTAAGCAGGGTTTGTTTGAAAAGCTGCTTAATAAGCAATATACGGAGGTAACCGCATTTCATTCGGGAGAAATACTTAACCGCTTTACAAGCGATGTTGATATTGTGGTGGAAGGTGTAATAGGTATTCTGCCTGAGGCAATAGCGCTTGCTACCAAGCTTGTTGCAGGCCTTGTAGTGCTGCTTGCAATAGATGTTAAGTTTACGCTTATAGTATGCGCTATTGGTGCGGTGGTATTTGCGGCAAGCAAAATATACAGCAAGCATTTTAAATATCTTCATAAGCAGGTACAGGCTGCCGACGGTGTTATACGCTCATTTATTCAGGAGTGTATTGAAAACCTTGTTGTAATAAAGTCCTTTGCAAATAATGAAAACAGCAGACGTAAGCTTTATGAAAGACAGCAGGAGGCGTTCAGGCTGCAAATTAAGCGTAATACCATAAGTAATATTGCAAGTACGGGAGTATATGTGCTTTTTACTGCAAGCTATTATGCGGCGCTTATATGGGGAGCCTTGCAGATCAGTTTAGGCTCAATAAGCTTTGGTACTCTTACAGCATTTTTGCAGATTATTGACCAGATTAAGGCGCCTATGAAAAATATGAGCGGACTTATCCCTCAGTTTTATTCGACAATTGCCTCTGCGGAAAGACTTATGGAGCTGGAAAGCCTTGATGATGAAAAAATAGAAACCCATACGGAAACCGCTGCACAGCTTTACAATAAAATCAGTGCGCTTTGTGCTGAAGAGCTTACCTTTGCATATAAAAAGGATACTGTGCTTGAGGAGGCTGATATGCGTATTAATAAGGGAGAAATTGTTGCTGTTGCAGGTCCGTCGGGTATAGGCAAAAGTACAATTATGAAGCTTATCCTCGGCCTTATTGTTGCGGATAATGGAAGTCTTTATTTTGAAACCGCTGAGGGCAGAATTAATATAGACAGCGGACTTAGAAAAATGTTTGCCTATGTACCTCAGGGAAATATGATTTTGTCAGGTACAATAAGGGAAAATATTGCTTTCTGTAACAGTGAGGCTTCTGCCTATGAGGTAATAAAGGCTGCAAAATCGGCTATGATATGGGAGTTTATTAACTCTCTGCCTGACGGAATGGAAACGGTTATCGGTGAAAGAGGTCTTGGCTTAAGTGAGGGGCAGATACAGCGTATAGCGGTGGCACGTGCTTTATTAAGCAATGCGCCGATACTTTTGCTTGACGAGGCAACCTCAGCACTAGACGAGGCAACTGAAAAGGCTCTCCTTGAAAATATTAAAAAGCTTGAAGACCGTACCTGTATTTTTATATCTCATAAACAGCGTACAATAAAAAACTGCGACAGAATATTTTATATTAAAAATAAAAAGCTGATCGAGTGCAGTATAGAGGATATTGCAGAGGATTGGAAGCAATAAGTTTTAATATTGACATTTTAAAGCTTAAATGATAAAATATTATCGTTATGCGGATGTGGTGGAATTGGCAGACACGTTAGATTTAGGTTCTAATGCCTTACGGTGTGCAGGTTCAAGTCCTGTCATCCGCATAAAAAGGCTTTGTAAGCTGCGGCTTATGAAGCTTTTTGTTTTTTGCGGGTAAATTATTTGCTTGACAAATTTTGTCTTATTATGATAATATCTTAAAGTAAATATAAGAAAACACGCACGACACACGTTGTATCCATCTTGGATATGTAAATCTGATTACGGAACAAAGGTTTCTGCTCAGATTTGACGTGTGTTTTTTTGTGCGTAAATAAAGAAAAGGAGTGTTTATTTAAAATGCCGACTAATCAATTACAGAGAATGTTTTTTGCCTTTGCTACAGTACTGGTAACGGTACACGCTTATGTGTTTTACAGCCTGTATGTGGTAAACGGAAGTACACTTATGGAGCTTAATGGCACAAATAGTGTAATTTCCGCAATTAATAATCAGGGCGGCGTGTATATGTTTGGCAGATTTTTGCCGATTTGGTCTGTGGTATTGGTGGAGTTCTGCTTTGCATATTGTCTGGAGATATTAATGGGCAGTCCCTGTTCCTTTAGGCTTGCGTCAAAGGTGTTTGATCCTGCCAAGGTACATCCCATGATGTTTGAAACCGCAATTATCTGTGCAACGGTAGGACTTATGTGTCCTGCAATGAGCTTTATTGCTGCACTTTTGTACTATCCGTATTATGAAGGATTTAATGCGGTTGTACTGTTGGCAAACTGGTTAAAGCTTGTATGCTTTAATTTTCCCTTTGCTTTTTTTACACAGCTGTTTTTTATTCAGCCCCTTGTGCGCACTGTATTTAAGCTTGTATTTTGCAGAAAGGACATAAAAGAATAATAAACAATAAATATCCACCCGCATAGCGGGTGGTTCAGATTGTCAATAAACCCCATCTTCAAACGAAGATGGGGTTTATTGACAATCTGAAATAATTATATCTGTTTTATATCATATGCTTAGCAAAAATAAAAGATTTGTAAAATTCAGCTTTTACAGCATTCGCAAGTTCTTATTTATAATTCCTTCAACAAATCTCCCAATCTGTGAATGCCCTCGTCTATGGTTTCACAATCGGCATTTGTATAATTTAGTCTCATTGTATTGATATTTTCAACACCAATATAGAACGGGTCTCCAGGAACAAAGGCAACCTTTTTATCCATAGCCTTCGGGAACAGTTTCATAGCGCTCACATTTTCAGGAAGTGTTACCCATAGGAACATACCGCCATTTGGTTTAGTATATTTTACTGATTTAGGGAAATATTTATCCATAGCGTTTATCATTGCCTGCGCCTGTTCCTGATATAGCTTTTTGATTTTGGCAATATGTGTGTCATATTCGTTATGCTTCAAATAATCCCAAATCAAGTATTGAGAAAAAATATTGGTATGCAGGTCACTGGCTTCTTTTGCAATAGAAATATATTTTAAAAGTTCCGTATTTTCAGAAATAATAAATCCTGTACGCATACCCGGAGTAACTGTTTTTGAAAAAGTTCCGAGCAAAATACTGTTTTGAAGCTTGCCCGCACCGATATACGGTATGCGCTCACCCTCAAACAATAATTCTCCGTAAGGGTCGTCCTCAATTAAAACAACATTATGCTTTTTTAATATATCGCAAATATTATTGCGGTTTTCAGCAGAATAAGTAAGTCCAGTGGGATTTTGAAAGTTTGGTATTGTATATATGAATTTAATATTGTTTTTTAATGCTTTCTCTAATTGTTCTAAATTCAAACCGTCCTCTGTTAATTCAACAGGATAAAATACCGGCTGATTTAACGCGAAAGCCTGAATGGCGGCAAGATAAGTAGGCTTCTCTACTATTACACCATCACCTTTATCAAGAAATGTCTTTGATATGAGGTCTAATGCCTGTTGTGAGCCTGTTGTGATTATGATATTATCAATGTTAAGATGTAATCCGAATATTCGGTTATATCTGTCAGCAATATATTGACGTAGATCAGGCAGTCCTGCCGTAATAGAGTATTGAAATACGCTGCTGCCATAGTTTTTTACAATGCGTTCCATAGATACCAAAAGTTCGTTCTGAGGAAAGGAAATTGGGTTAGGAAGTCCTCCCGCAAAGGATATAACATCAGGGTCTGAAGCAGCTTTCAAAATACCTCTTACAAAAGAAGTCGGAGTTGTTTTTATCGCTTCCGATAATAATTTTTCCATATTCTCGTCTCCTTTCATATAGTCATCCCCCTTTCACATAGTATAATTCTTATTTTAATTATAGCATTGACAATAACAAAACTCAATGATAAAATTGTATGACAAACAATTTTGTATGTTAAAAAGAGGAATATTGTTATGCCTGTAAACTCATTTGAAAATTATCCTATGAGCTGGAAACCTGATTTAAGCAAAACAACGGATTCTAAGCATATAGCATTAGCTAAAATATTAGAAGAAGATATAAAAAGCGGTGTATTGAAGGCGGGAACAAAACTGCCGCCACAGCGGGAATTGGCTGATTTTCTTGATGTTAATTTAAGCACAATATCAAAAGCCTTTAAGCTGTGCGCGCAAAAAGGTCTATTGTCCGCTTCAGTGGGAAACGGAACATATGTTTCTGCTGATGCCATGTCGGAAAAGGTGTTCCTTTGTAACACTAAAAATCAAAATGTTATTGATATGGGAGCAATAATTCCGTCTGTAAAAACTAATGCTGCAGTTATGAAATATGTCGAAAAATTACTGAAAGAGCCGAACGCATTAGATTTATTTTCCTACGGAGCTAATGAAGGAACTCTAAGGCAGCGTGAAGCGGGTGTGATTTGGCTTCAAAAAGAGGGGGTTTATACAGACAGCAATCATATTGTTTTATCGGCAGGCGGACAAAATGCCTTAATGGCGGCTTTAGGTGCTTTATTTAAATGCGGAGACCGTATAGGCACAGACCCTATGACATATCCGGGTATTAAGATAGCGGCAAAGCTAATAGGTATTCAACTAATCCCTATTCAGAGCCGTAATTATGAAATGACAGAAGAAGGAATACGGTATGCAATTCAAAATGAAAATATAAAAGGTCTTTATACAGTACCCAATTACCATAATCCGACCTCACATATTATGTCTTTGGAAACAAGAAAGATGATTGCAAGGATAGCGCGCGAGGAAAAACTTATTGTAATTGAGGACGGTATCAACAATATGCTTATGGAAAAGCCGGAAATACCGATTGCCGCGTTTGCGCCTGAGCAGATTTTGTATATATCAAGCATATCAAAATCAGTTTGTGCGGGACTGCGTACGGCGTTTGTTTATGTCCCCGATAATTATCATAAAGATTTTGCTGACGCTCTGTATTCAATGAATATTTCATTATCCCCATTACTTGCAGAATTGTCTGCCGTTATGATTGAGGACGGAATTGTTGATGAAATTATTGAGGAGCGCAAAAAAGATATTATTGAACGTAATATTGTTGTTAATGAAATGTTGGACGAATTTCTTATTGAAAGCAAACCTACAAGCCCTCTTAGGTATATACATCTGCCTGAACGGTTTACGGGAGAGAGCTTTGAAGCCGCCGCAAAGGCAGCAGGTGTGCAGATTTTCGGAGCAGAACACTTCTCCGTCGGGAAAAAGCCCGCCGAAAAAATGGTAAGAATTGCGGTAACAACACCGTCAACGATAGAAGAATTAACAGAGGGAGTTAAACGTCTTAAAGCTTTGTTGCAAAATTAATATATAGATATGCCAAATCCCTATGATTTTTGACAATGAAAATCATAGGGATTATAATATTTTTATTGTTCATATCGTTTCGTTAACAAAAAACAAAGTGTTCGAGAAGTGATTTTCCTTTGCGTCTTTGCTGTTGAGTAGTCAAGAGAGCACAAGTGTTTTATCTGATTGCGTTCTCAATTCAGTATGGAATGTTACGCGATAGAGAGGTTGTTTTATGCTTGATTTATTTAGCTTGCAGGAATGACAGGGGCGTGGAAGTGGTAATGGTATTATATATCTTACCTTGAAAATGGCTATTTACTGCGTAATAAAGAGAAAAAGACGGGCAAGAAATGATTTGCTTCCTGCTCGCCTTTTTCTGCACCCTGTACGGCAATACCCTATTTAAGTTTATTGGTTGATACTGTTTTATGAGTAGCTGCCAAACAAGCACAATTTTTTGTTGAAATCATTTTAAACTGTAAAAAAGCTGTCAGCAGAGCCTTCGCCGTTAAAAACATAATAGCACTTGCCTTCCTCAGGCTTATAATAAAGTTCAACTGACTGTAAATCCTTAACCTTATTGCCTTCAGCCTTCCAGGTTTCCTTAGCAACATCCAAAAGCTGCTTTGTATCGACCTGATTACCGCCGTACTGTACAAATAATTCTGACTTCATAGGAATTACCCCCTTACATTAATGTATATAATAGTCATTGACACCATTATAATACTATTTTTTTGTATATTTGTCAAGCAAACTGAAAATAAATAGATTTTCAGTGCTGAGAATGGGGGATTTTTTATG
>CALIRN010000139.1 GCA_938042265.1 uncultured Eubacteriaceae bacterium | reverse complement strand
TTATCGGTGTCAGGTAGATTCCGTTTATTCCAAGCTCCTTTAAGTAATCAAGCTTATTAATACCCCCCTGCAGATCGCCGCCGTAAAAGTTGCATACGTCCATATTTTCAACAGGCATATTCCACTTTTTAACAGACTTAGCTTTTAACCCCAGATAAACATACTCATTATCCACCACATCATTGCTTTTATCACCGTTGCAGAAACGGTCAACAAAAATCTGATACATAACCGCACCCTTTGCCCAATGAGGCGTACTGAAACCCGGCAGAATACTGAAATTAAAATCAGGATTTACGTACTGAAAAATGCCGTTTTTATTATAATAATATTCCCTTCCGTCCTTTTCAAGCTTAAAGTAGTAGTAAACAGGCTCATCTCCACAGACAACCTGACCGCCAAAATAGTCAAACATCTCTGTTGAGTGCAATACGGACATGGGTATTTCCTCATCCCCTATGCAAATGTAGGCATTATCAACATTTCCGACAGCCGTCCTTAGCTTAACAGTTATCTCCTGCCCCGCCTTTGGCAGGGCAGGACTTCTGTAAGCAGCAGTTTCATCCGAAAAAACCGCATCAAAATTAAGATATTCAAATCTTAACTTTGATAAAAGCAGTAATTGCTCCAAATAATCTGTCTGCATTTTTGAACCCCCGCAAAGTAAATTAATATAATGATATATTTTAACACATATCTTCCAAATAAACAACAATTAAAGTTTTTTGTAGGCATAAATTTTTAGCGTAAATACATTGTTCACTATATATTTATTACCGATTGTAAGTGACATATTACATATAAAGTGTTATAATGGGTATATAATTTAAATGAGGGGGAAAATTCACAAATGGCAAGGCTTACTAAAACACAAAAAGAATTCAGGAAAAAAATGAAAGAACTTTCCGCCAGCGGAGAACTTAAGGATGAATTCGGCAACCCCATAAAGGTTAAATACCACAGTAGCTTTAATGCCCGAAATATCATTATATTTATAGTTTTTGCCTGTATAGTTTTTAACTACGCAAGACCTTTTATATATTCTCTGCCGTTTTTTAACAGTGAAGCATACAACACCGCATATGAGGAGGATTTAAATACCTCCGCCCCGGCAGACAGCAGCTATCAGTACCAGATATCAGCTTATATACAAGATATGGAGCTTGCCGCAAAATACAGCACCGATACAGGCACGCTTATAAAAAAATACCAAAGCGGAGAGGTATATTCAATAACCGAAATAAGCAATATAAGAGAAAAATTTAATACTCTTTTGCCTGCCGTTGAGGACAATCCCCCAGGTACAGAGGAGCTGAAAACAAAGGTGATTGAGGTTATTGACACAAATATAGCTCTGCTTAACTTCCTCGAAAAAAATTTAGGGCTTGAAAAAACAAATGAAGCAATAACGCAGCAAAACACATTGATTGAACAGAAAAATACCGCATCCGCAAACTATACCGAGGCAGTAAAAAATACACTTTTATCCGCAGGTATATCTTATTGGGAAACGGAAACAGGAATTGAATACGAATATAAAGAAATATATTAAAAGCGAAAAAGCACCCATCGAACAGGTGCTTTTTCTAAAGAGAAGGTATTTTTTATGGGGTTTTACAGTTTATTTTACATATTTGAGGGATGTATAAACTGTAGTGTGAAAATATTTAGGGGTTTTTCACAATTCATATTATAGCAAAGGGTTAAAAAACAGTGTTAACAAACATTAAAAAATTTTTATCAAAAAATTGTGCAAGGTGACAAATGCCCCCTTTTTTCTCATAAATTCGCATAATTCAAATTTAATTTTTGCACTTCTTTTATAAAAAAGATACAAATCAATTTATGATAACGGTATTTTTTTTACTGTCCAAGTGCAATAAGCTCCGGTAAATTAGCAGATAAAATAACCAGCCTTTTAAAATCCTTTTTACTATAATCACACTTGATTTTATATCATATTTATGAAATAATGATATCAGAAAAACGATATAATTACGGAGGATAAGCTATGAAATCACGTATTGATGAAACAATTAAAAAGCATGATAAGGGCTATAACTGTGCTCAGGCAGTTGCCTGTACATATTCCGATTTGGTAGGGCTTGATGAAGAAACAGTATTCCGCCTTACAGAGGCTCTTGGTGCAGGTATGGGCAATATGGAGGGTACCTGCGGAGCCGAATCGGGTGCATGTATTCTTGCGGGCTTAAAAAACAGCACCGGTAATCTTGACAGTCCCGACAGCAAGGGAAAATCCTATAAGCTTTCCAAGGCTATACTTGATGAATTTAAGAAACAGAACGGCTCCGTTATCTGCAAGGAGCTTAAGGGTACCGAAACCGGCACCATGCTCCGCCCCTGTGCAGAGTGCATTAAGGATGCCGCTAAGCTGGCGGAAAAAATATTATTTGAATAAAATATAAAATTCCTCTGTCATAACCTACAGAGGAATTTTATTTTCAAACAGTTATTTTTACAAGCTTAACATTTGCATCAAAAGAAACGGCATCAAAGCCAAGAGCCTGTGCAACAGCCCTCATAGGCAGATACATCCTTCCGTCCTTAATTACCACAGGTGAATCAATAATTTTATAAACACCATTTATGTACATTGCTCTTTCTCCCGCACTGACACTGATTACGGTATTTTCATAATTTATAACGGCGGTCTTTGCTGCTGCATCGTAGCAGATATCACTGTCGCTTAAACCTATAATCTCTGACATAGCCCTAAGAGGCAGCATTGTATATCCGTTTTCAATAAATGCAGTACTGTCCATGGCAGCTGTGGTGCCGTTTACCGTATAATATGACTGCCCTATGGGTATTTCTATCTCCACAGGTTTTTCAGTAACTGTTTGGGTAGCTGTTTCAGAAGTAGTTTCAGAAGTAGTTTCCTCAGCTGTCTTTGCTTCCTGATACGTCTTTTGTCCGCCAACATTTGCAACTGTCAGTGTTCCTATATATTTAAAATCCGTTTCGACATATTTGGAATTATCAAACAAATTCTCACCTGTATAAACCGATACATCAACATTTACATCACCATTATACTTTGTTCTGAATATAAGAGGAATTTCTCCGTCAATAATATTTACATCGGCAAGATAAAACTCATCTCCGTTCAAATGGGCATTAAGATACTGCACCCTTTTATAAAAATCCTCATCGTAGCTTACCATATTTTTTGCAGTCATAGCTCTTTCAAAAATCAGTATATTGAAATCCCATTTCAGCGCACTATCATAGTCCGCCACGGTTTGCGAAAAATAGCTTGCATCTTTTCTCCACTCGGCATTATTTATTTCAAGTTTAAAATAAATATTCCTGTCAAGCCCCGTTTCATAAATTCCGTCCCCAAGCTCATCAAGAGGCACCTCAAGCTTAAGCTTAAGCCGCTGTGCTTTGCCTACATAATAATCAGTACCATAAACAGGCAGTCCGTCCTCATTTACAGTTGTATATACGGGCAAAGCATCTTTATCAACCGTTATGTATTTATCCACATTCTGCGTTTCGGCCAGGTCTGCCATTACAGCACTTGCCATTGCTAACGACAGTGCTGCCGTTAAAATAAATACCGCAAGCTTTTTTAATACTCCCATAATAAATACCCCCTCAGCAAAAAATATACCCTCTGACATTAGTTTAATTTAATCTGTTTTGCCTGTCAATAATTGCACACAAATATTCACAAAATTGTAAGGTTGTACATATTATACACTATCCCAACAGTAAAGGAGGTGTAAATATGGAAGCAAACAACAGACCAAACGATTGGGACAATCAAAAGCATGTACACGAGGTAACAGGCAGTACTGCCGTTTTTGACGAGTGCGGTGAAAAATGTCATAATCATCGTTTCAGTACCGTATCGGGCGAGGCAAAAAAGAAGGGCAACAGCCATGTACACGAAATCAAGTTCCGTACTGATTTTTCCGACGGTCATTACCATGAGTTCTGCGGCGAATCCTCACCTGCCATAGAGGTAGGCAACGGAAAGCACGTGCATTTTGCAAGTGCTTTTACCGAGTACGAGGACGGACACAGGCATAAATTCCAGGTTGCATCATTAATTGACAGCCCAACCGACTTTAAGTGTAATTAATTATCTGGCGCCCCTGATTACAGGGGCGTTCCGTATATCATAAATATCGTTTAAATATTTTTTGTCTGTAAATCCGTATATCCCCTTTTCAAAATTCTGTGCCTGCATTTCAAACGCCTTGTGTACAGCTTTTAAGTTTTCAGATTTAATAAATTACCCTTTATATCCCCTTTTCCAACTCCAGAAGCTTTATTTTTTTATCAATACCACCTGCGTATCCGGTCATACTGCCGTTTGAGCCTATAACCCTGTGGCAGGGTACAATAATGGAAACAGGATTACGGCTGACTGCGCCGCCCACCGCCTGTGCCGACATTTTGGAAATCCCTTTTTGCTCCGCTATTTCGTTTGCAATTTCACCATATGTCATTGTATGACCGTATGGAATTGACAGCAGTATATTCCATACGGCTTGCTGAAACAGTGAGCCGTTAAGCCAAAGCGGCGGTGTGAAATCAGGATTTTCTCCCATAAAATAAATATCAAGCCAACGCTTTGTCTCATCAAAAACAGATAGTGTCTTTTGCCGATACCGTTCAGGAAGTGTACATCCGAAATACTTCTGCCCATTAAACCATAAACCCGTCAAATATTCTCCTTTGCCTGCAAGTGTAATATCTCCCAGCGGAGAATTATAGCTGCTTACACATATCATAATTAAACCTCCGTATATATGTATTTGAGTCGTCGGATGCTTCGCCTCTTTCATTCATTGTATAAGCGACAATTATTCCGAAAATATTTCTCTTAACAGTTTGGCAGCAAGTGCAAACGTAAGTAAATCCGAGCGATGCACTGTTTCAAAAACTGTCTGAATACAACGCCCTATAGGCACCTGATGGAGTTCCGCCTGTCAAAAGTCTCCGATATACTGAAAAGCAGCGCAAGCTCAATCGGTGAAATTGCGGAAGCAACGGGACTTAATAAGCTTATTTATTTAGAAAAATGCTTTGAGGATAAAATGAAGTGTTCCTCCAAAGAATACCGAAACAATTAAAAACAGTGAAACGGCATAGTATGCACCATGCCGTTTCATTGAAAATGCTACAATAAACTCCCCGTTTAATAGCCTGAATTATTCCTTTTCAAGCAGCTCAACATAAAAGTTTTTAATATCCTTTCTGTTTGACTTGGAAAAAGCAATTGCATCTCTGGGGTGCTGATTTAAACTGCCCGTAAGCATATAAGGAATATCATAACCCCAGCTTGTACCGCTTTCTCTAAGCGGATTAACATACTTCTCAATAAAGTCAAGCAGATACATAACCTTATACTTAGGATTTTTAAGAAATCTTAAAAGCAGCTCTGAA
>CALIRN010000138.1 GCA_938042265.1 uncultured Eubacteriaceae bacterium | reverse complement strand
ACATTTACAGCGTAATGTATCGCATAACTGTGTCGAATTTTAATATAAGAGTGCTATAAAGTGAAAATGTACCCTTAAAAAAAATAAAATCTTAAGGGTACATTTATATATCCGTAATTCAAGGTATTATAAAATAAAAATTTTCCCACATTTTTCCCACATAAGTTTGATATAAGTGTCTATTGCAGAAAAATGCATTTTTGTTAAAACAAGCTTATTTAACAAAGTTTGAGCAACTTTGACAATCTTTGTAAATCTTTTGAGTAGAACTGTTGGTTCAGGTTCTGTTGTTTCTATCATTGAGTAAGATTAAATCATTTAATGATATTTTTACCGCAGGGTGCTTGTTAAAAGCCCCTGCGTTTTTTTATGGTAAGCTTTCTTAATATATTATTAATTGTTATTTTACTTTGTTTGTGGTATGATATAACTCATATGAAGCAAGACAAATAAAACTTATTTTATTTGGATGCGAGTATAGGTTGCCGATATGTAAGTTGAGGTATTATAGAGGCTGTGTGAGGGAAACGAACACAGCAATCGGAAAGCAGTTACGATGATATAACTTACCGAAAATAATTTATTATTTTTTGGCTATTGTAAGTGCGGATAGAATGCGGTAATATAAAAAGGAGGTGTGTCGGTGAAGCAGAGCGTAATTTATTTAATCTGTATTATTTGCACAATGGCAGCAATATTTATGTTTTCTTCGGAAAATTTTGATAATACAATGAAAACCAGCGATATTATTGTAAAGCCCATTGAAAGCCGCATAAAGGAAAAGTCGGATAAGGCCTTTGATACCGAAAAGGCGGAAACCGATTACTGGAAAAAGCTTAAGCAAAAGCTTGATAAGGTTGTAAGAAAATCGGCGCACGTAATTATATTTGGACTTTTGGGGATGTTTTCTATACTGTTTTTCATAAGTATTGGCTTAAGCTGGGGTGATGCTATTATGGCGGCAATATGGCTTTGTGCTCTGTATGCGGGCAGTGATGAGCTGCATCAGAAGTTTATAAAGGGCAGAGACTGTCGTATGGAGGATGTATGCATTGACACCTTTGGGGCGTGGATAGGTATAACTGTTATATATCTTGCCGATAAAATAAAGCACGCTAAAAGACGCAGGGCTTAATGCCGTCTGCGTTTTTTATTTTTGCCAAAAGCTCTGCGTATAACTTCAACAAGGGCGTTTAGGGCTGTTATATTATCATGGGTAAACAGAATGGGACGGTTGTCAGAGTAAAATAAACGGCGCAGCTTGTTTTGAGTCCTTTTTTTCATTATTGGCTCCTGTCAGGGTTTTATATTAAAATATATTCTGCCGATAAAAATAAAGAACGTGTCATAATTGGTACTTAGCGTAAAAAAGCTGCTCCATACGGAGCAGCTCCCGTTTTTATTAGGCTAAAATACCGTCAACAATCTTCATAATACCCTCGGAAGCCTTGTCAAGCTTAGCCTGAACCGCCTCCTGAGTATCGGCCTTGCTGCCGAAGTAAATCTTAATCTTAGGCTCGGTACCGCTTGGTCTTACGCAGAACCATGTGCCGTCCTCAAGCTGATAGTAAAGTACATTGCTGCTAGGCAAACCTGTCTTTGAGGTTTCGCCTGTTACAAGGTTTGTAATTGTATCGGCAGCGTAATCTCTTGTCTCAATAACCTTAACGCCTGCAACCTCTGCAGGAGAGTCCTGTCTGAGAGTATTCATAATCTTAATTATATTGTTTGCACCCTCAACGCCCTTAAGCGTAATGGATTTGATTGTTTCTTTATATACGCCGTACTTTTTGTAAAGCTCCATAAGACCGTCGTACATACTCATACCTCTTGATTTGTAGTATGCACAAAGCTCGCATATAAGCATTGTTGCGACAACCGCATCTTTATCCCTTGCATATGTGCCTGAAAGACAGCCGTAGCTCTCCTCAAAACCGAATACATAGGAGTGGGAATTGTCTGTTTCAAACTCCTTAATCTTTTGACCGATAAACTTAAAGCCTGTAAGTACATCAAAGTATGCAAGCTCATATTCCTTTGCAATTGCCTTTGTCATATCGGTGGAAACGATAGTGGAAACAATGGCGCCGTTTGCGGGAAGTGTACCTGCCGACTTTTTCTGGCTGCATATATAATCGCAGATAAGCGTACCTGTCATATTACCTGTAAAAATAACATAGTCGCCGTCGTTTGTCTTAACAACAGCACCTACTCTGTCGGCATCAGGGTCAGTACCCACAATAATGTCCGCATCAATCTTTTTTGCAAGCTCAATTGCAAGGGTAAATGCCTTGGGGTCCTCCGGGTTTGGATAACCGACTGTTGAAAACTCACTGTCAGGCATTTCCTGCTCAGGAACAACAGTAACATTTTTAAAGCCTGCCTTTTCAAGTTCCTCATTGATATTGCGCGCAAGCACGGCTTTGATGCCGGAATCGTTGTATACAAGTGTTTCTACACCGTTGTACTGGTTCGGGCGTTCCGAGGAATTGCGGTGAATGGATATAAAGTAATCCGCACCGGCATTATTGGCATCAGTCGCCTTTTTAAACGGGGTTTCATACTCATCATCTTCGCGTACATAGTAGACATTGATACCGCTGTTTTCAAGAATTTGTCCGACAGCGCGGGTCAGCCGCAGTGTATCGTCTTTTTCTTTACGACTTTTGTAAACAGCGCCGGAGTCGCTGCCGCCGTGTCCGGCGTCAAGTGCTATCGTTATTTCAGTCATAAA
>CALIRN010000137.1 GCA_938042265.1 uncultured Eubacteriaceae bacterium | reverse complement strand
ATCACTTCTTCCATCCAGACTTTACTGTCGGCTTCGGAATTACACCGAATCATGCCAAAACGGCTCGTGGGCTGTACCACCGGTATGGAATTACACCAAACCCTGAAGATTATCTGATTACATTTATTATATCACCGATATAATAAATGTCAATATAAATTTAAGCTTTCAATAAATTTTTTGGATTTTAACACAATTCCAAAGTGAGCATCAATCATTTTTGCTGTAATTGCAGACAAAGGCTTTATAAGCTCATCATTTAAGCTAAAGTCAAGGAGCTTTGGAGGTTCGTAGGCAAGTATATGCCTCATTGTATATATTACAGCCTCGTTAGCGTCAATCAGGTTAATGCTATTTTGGGCGCAGTCTGTACAAAGAGTGCCAAAAACCGATATTATATTATTATGTTCCTTTCCGCAGCCTACACATACCTCCAAATTGGGCATAAAGCCATTGTACTGTAATATTTTAAGTTCAAATACAGGCGCAGCAAGATGGGGGCTCATTTTATGTTCCGCAAGCCGTTTTAACATATTTATTGTTAATAGCAGTGTATCATTGGCAGGTACTCCCTCTGAGGTGGTTTTATCCGTCAGCTCCAATATGTATGATGCGTATGATAAAGTAAATATATCCTTTGTCAGAGCAAAAAAGGAGTTGATTATATCAACCTGCGACAGAAAGTGGTGCCTGCTGCCTGTTTTTATTGTAAAATCAGCGTATGTAAATACAGAGGTGCCTGATGACAAAATACCTTTAGTCCTACGGGCACCCTTGGCGCTTACCGATATTTTACCTACATCCTTTACAAGTACGGTAAGTATTTTATCTGCTTCTCCAATGTTTGTTTCTTTTAAAATTAGGCCTCTTACAACGGAAATAGCCATAAAATCAATCCTTTTTATCCGATGATATCAGTGTTGTCGGAGTCTTGTCAAAATCCGTGTATTCCTTATAGGCTAAAAAAGCATCTATACTGCCGCTTTTTTCAAAAAGCTTCCAAAAAAAGTCTTTCATAAACATAACCCCCTTGCTTTATAACAATAGGGTTGCCCTTACGGATTTTTATATACTGTTGAAAAAATGGTAGAAAAGATAGTTTTTTCAGCCTTGACAAAAATAAATTTAATGTTCAAAAACTAATTAAGCGGATTTTGTTTTTAAAACACTGGTCGTTTTTTGTAATAATCCGCTTATATTTGTTTTGCATCATAGCCAAAGTTTTTAAGTAAAAAGTCACTGTCACGCCAATCCTTTTTAACCTTGACCCAAAGCTGTAAATTTACGGGATTACCCAGCAGACGCTCAATATCATAGCGTGCATTTGAACCGATTTTTTTTAGCATGGTGCCTTGCTTTCCTATAATAATACCTTTGTGGGATTCTCTTTCACAGTATATGGTTGCTTCAATGTCAACCATATCGGATTTTTCACGCTGCTTCATTGAGGTAATTTCAACTGCTATGCCATGAGGTATTTCTTCCTGCAACAACTTTAAGCCCTTTTCACGTATAAGCTCTGCAACAAGCTGTCTTTCGGGCTGATCGGTTATCATATCCTCGGGGAAATATTTTGGTCCTTCGGGCAAATAACTGCTTACATTATCAAGTAGCGTGTCTTTGTTGCTGCCATTGAGGGCTGAAACAGGGATAATCTCTGCAAAATCAAATTTTTTGCTGTAAGCATCAATCACCTTTAAAAGCTCTGGTTTATTTACCGTATCAATCTTATTGATTATTAAAAATACTGGCGTTTTAGTACTGCGAAGCTTTTCAAGTATTGCCATATCCGAGTCTTTAATTTTTTCAAAAGGCTCAATAAGATAAAGGATAACATCGACATTGGCAAAAGTTGTTTCTGCGCTTTTTACCATATAGCTTCCAAGCTTTGATTTTGGCTTATGGATGCCTGGGGTATCAATAAAGATAATCTGATAATCCTTTGTGGTAAGTATGGATTGTATCTGATTTCGTGTTGTCTGCGGTTTGCCAGACATAATAGCTATTTTTTCTCCGATTATACAGTTCATAAGTGTAGATTTTCCTACGTTTGGTCTGCCTATAAGGGATACAAAGCCCGAATGAAATTTATTGCTCATTTGTATTATTCCTCAATTCATCTAATTTTTTTCTTATTAGTTTTAAATCCTCCCATGCCTCAGCTTTTTTTGCGGGGTCACGTAAGAGTGCGGAGGGGTGATAGGTTGCTATCATACTGCAGCCCTTTTTATCATACCAGATACCCCGCTGTTTTGTAATACGGAATTCCGAATCAATTATTGCCTTTGCGGCTATACGTCCAAGACATACAAGTATTTTGGGGCGTATTAAAAGATACTGGCACCGCAAATAGTCCATACACGCTTTTTGTTCTTCAGGTAATGGATCACGGTTTTGCGGTGGTCTGCATTTAACTATATTTGCTATGTAAACATCCTTGCGTGTAAGAGATATGGACATAAGCATCTTATCAAGCAACTGTCCCGCAGCACCTACAAAGGGGATGCCTTCCATATCCTCATGATAACCCGGTCCCTCGCCTACAAACATAATATCCGTATTGCGATTACCAACTCCAATAACAACATTGTGTCTTGTTGCCGCAAGGGGACACCTGTTGCAGCTGTTACAATATTGTTCTAGTTCCTCCCAGCTAATCATTATTATCACCTGCCATTAAAATTCATTATGAAAGTTATGAGGCAATAGCTCACTTGCCTTATATATCTCAATGGATTTTTTATCTCCTGTTATTATTTCGCCCTCGGGCATAAACTCTGCAATTACTTGTAGGCAAATACCGCAGGGATAGGTATTTTCTCCGTTTGAGGATACCACAGCCAGCTTTTTAAAGGACCGCTTACCATCGGAAATTGCCTTAAATATGGCAGTTCTCTCTGCACAGTTAGATGCACCGTAGGATATATTTTCTATATTGCAGCCGGTATATATAATGCCGTCCTCTGTCAGCAGTGCGGCGCCTACTTTAAAATTTGAGTAAGGAGCATAAGCATTTTCCATAGCCGTTTTAGCAATTTCCAACAACTTTTCATTTTCATTCATATTAATCACCTAATTAAACCTATACTGTTTAAAATCTCTTCCTGTTTTGCAAACATAATTTTTTCTTCTTCAGGCATCATGTGGTCATAGCCCAGCAGATGAAGCATACTGTGCGCCGTTAAAAATCCCAACTCACGCTCAATGGAATGACCGTATTCCTCAGCTTGTGACATTGCTTTGTCAATGCTGATTATAATATCCCCCAAATATATTGTACCCTTAATACTGTCAATATTCTCTGCATTAAAGTCAATTAAGGGAAAAGAAAGCACATCGGTTGGCCTGTCAATATTCCTGTGCTTTTTGTTAAGCTCGTGTATGAATTTGTTGTCGGTGAGAGTAAAACTGACCTCCGTATCCTCCTTGATATGCTCGTAATCAAGCGAAGCCCTGATAACAGTTGTAATCAATTCTTTATCCAAATCAAAATCGGTTTCATTGTCAAATAAAATACGCATAGTACTACTCCTTATTATCCATCTTAGGGTAAGCAACCCTTTCGTGATACATACCCTTAAATATCTCAAGAAATGCAGAGGCAATTTTATCAAGATCATTAATAGTCAGAGAGCTGTTTGCCAGCTGTCCGTCGTTAAGCTTATCTTTAATAAGCACATCAATAAAATCATTAACCTCATCTTCCGTCATACCCTTTGATATTGAACTGCGTACAGCAGCCTCTACAGTATCGGCAAGCATTATAATGGCAGACTCCTTGCTGGAGGGAAGGCTTCCTTTATATCTGAAATCAGCTTCATTGGGCTGAGATATGTCAGGGTTTTTCTCCGCTGCCTGATTTTGCTTATAATAGAAAAATTTTACAAGGCTTGTACCATGATGCTCCTTAACTATATTAGTGATTACGGTAGGTAGCTTATATTTTTTAGCTATTTCCTCGCCGTCTTTTATGTGGCTCATTATTATATCCGCACTGTTGTAGGGATCAAGCCTGTCATGAATGTTGCTGCCATGCATATTTTCGGAAAAATACATGGGACGTACAAGCTTGCCTATATCGTGATAGCAGGCACCTGCACGGGCTATGTTTGGATTAGCGCCTATACTGTATGCAGCAGCCTCGGCAAGGTTTGCCACAATAAGGCTGTGGTGATAGGTGCCGGGTGCCTCCATCATAAGTCTGCGTATAAGTTTTTGGTTTGAACCTGTAAGGTCCTGCAGCTTATAGTCGGTAACAATTCCAAAGGCGCTTTCAAGTAATGGTATGCTTCCAATGCAAATAATTATTGATATGATACCCGATAAAAATGCATGGACAGTATACAATAATATATAGTTCTTCCAGTATATATTAAAGAACATCTGAATACCTGTCATTATTACTGCAAAAATAAGCGAATTTATAATTCCGCAAAAAAGTATTTTATTTCTTTCATTTGCAAGCTGTAGCGTTAAGCTTATAATACTGCCGCTTAACCAGAAATAGACTACAAAGGATATATCGCCTCTGTAAATAAGCATTGCAGCAAGGCTGATAAATAAATTTAGTAAAAATGCAAGTGAAGCACCAAAAAGAATAGCAACAAGCATTGTAAATACAAGTACAGGTACAAACATATACGGCAGGCTGCTCATAAAATGTGTAAGTATTATTACAAGCATATACAGCGTAAAAAGCAATATACAATGAGATTTTTCCTTATACAGAGCCTTATGTAAAACAAATATATACCGAATTATAAATGCAAACAATACTGCCAAGAGAATAAATACACCTGCAATCTGTACAAAATTTTCTTTAAAGCCATTCTTTTTTAGATAACCTGATTGGTCAAGAAGGGCATAAATTTCATCAGTAATAATTTCACCCTCTCCGACGATTTTTTGATTTGCAAGTATCTTAACAGGCTCAACCTGTGCTGCTTTTTCCTCCTGTGCCTTTTCCGTAGCTTCAGTATCAACTATCAGGTTTGGTTTTAAAGCGGATGAAATGATATTAAAGGCTGTATCAGTGCCGATTGAGTCATACTGCAAAACCTCAATTGAATTTTTTACCGAGGCAAGAGTGGTTTCCCATGTTTCGCTTCTGATACCCTGGTCAAGACTATTCTTGGCTACAGACAATATTTTTGCTTTAAAATCCTCGCTTCTTGCCACAGATAAACTCATAAGATAGTTATACTGTGTTTTTGATATAAAAATATTTTCTGTTATCCCTATAGGAGTGTTGTTGTCATCAAAGCTTTCGTTAAAGCTTTCGTTTTGCAGCTTATTAAAAAAGCTGTTAATTTCATTAATTACCTTGGTATCCGTTTCAGAGCTGTGATTATAAACATCCGGAACACTGCTGCGGGCATCACTGATAAGCCTTTGAGTTGCTATTTCATTAATCAAATCAGCAGGTGCAAAAAAATTTCTGTCTGCAATGGAGTTTACGCTTGCTTCGTAACCCTGTTTGATGTATGAGCCGTTTACAATAAGCATAAAAGTAGCAATAAAGGCTGTAATAACCAATATGGAATTAATAATTCTGTAGGTATGCTTTTTGTCCTGCAGAGACAGCTTTTTTAATAAATCTTTCAATAAAAATCCTCCCTTGGCACTGGGGTGTTTAGGAAAAAATGTATTATTGTTTATCCTTAGTCTTCCTTTGCTCAAATTTTTCATATGCATTAATAATTTTTTGTACAAGAGGATGGCGTACAACATCCTTATTGGTTAATTTACAGATTGATACGCCCTCAATATTTGCCAATATGGAGGCTGCCTCAGTAAGACCGGACTTTTTGCCCTTTGGTAAATCTATCTGGGTAACATCACCTGTAATTACAGCCTTTGAGCCGTAGCCAAGTCTAGTTAAAAACATTTTCATCTGTTCGGGAGTGGTGTTCTGTGCTTCGTCAAGCACAATAAAGGAGTTATCAAGAGTACGCCCTCGCATATATGCAAGAGGTGCAACCTCAATGGCACCTTTCTCCATATTTTTTATGAAGTTTTCTGCACCCATAATTTCATACAGTGCATCATAAAGAGGTCTTAAATAGGGATCAACCTTCTGCTGAAGGTCACCGGGAAGAAAACCCAGGTTTTCGCCTGCTTCTATTGCGGGTCTTGTAAGTATTATTCTGTCAACCTCATTATGCTTGAAGGCGGTAATTGCCATAGCCATGGCAAGGTAGGTTTTACCTGTACCGGCAGGACCTATACCGAAAACAACAGTATCTCTGCGTATGCAATCAATATATTTTTTTTGCCCCAGAGTTTTGGGTCGCAAAGCTCTGCCGTTCATGGTCATACAGATAAAATCATCCTTTATTTCCTCAACTTCGGGCAAATTATCTTCCTCAGCCTCGGCAATAAGATAATTGATATTTTGCTCCTGTATGCTTTCACCTGATTCGGCAAGGCCGACAAGTGCCTCAAGGACCTGTCTGGCTTTGCTTATAGCATTGCTTTCACCCGAGATCAGAATGTCATCTCCACGGTTAATAATATTAACTGAATATGCCTTTTCAAGCTTTTTGATGTTTTCATCGAAGCTGCCAAAGATATTTGAAATGAGCTCATTCTGAATCTGCATTCTCTGTTGTTCCATTAATTGCATTACCCCCTTGAGTTGTATTTGGCACAATATAACTTTCCTTTCCTATGTTTTCAATTGCCACTACCTTAATAGAAGCAATTAAATTTCCGCTGTTTTCGATAAATGTAAAGCTTTTGTCAAGAATATCGCAATCAGGCGGATACTGAGCAATAATCTGTTTGTTAAGCTGTATGGCTGCCAGTTCTTTGGCCTCATCGGGTGAAATGTTAATTTTTTCGAGGCGATATTCCCTGCAGCTTTCCTTCTCAATTATAATGGGAAGCATAAATTTTTCACCCAAACCAAGTTGATTTATTTCTCTTATTATATCATATTTTTCGAAAGAAGCATCATTTTTTAAAAAATTTGTATTAAAATTTGTGTTAAAAATTTTTATATTATAATTTACTGCCTTATTTTGCGTATATCTTTTTAGATTAATGGTATACGGAACAGTTTTTGTAAAAGTTCTGGTAACCTTACCCCTGACAGTACCTGAGGAATAAACCTGACTGTACAGTACATCAGTGCCGTCCTGCTGATAGGTTACATCTGCACTGATAAGCACATCACCTTCTTTAACCATATCGCCGGGCTTGACCATGGGTTTGCCCGCAGTGACAATAATATCCGTAATCAGAGCCGTCTTATCTGATATTATATCACATGGATTAAAACTATCAACAGTATTTATGTTTATATCGGGATTTTTTATATCTTCGGTTACAGTAACGGTTGTACGTGTACCTTCAATTTTAATATGTAAGTAAGATATACCATCTATATTGGTTTTAACGTATTTTTCAAGCTCTTCAGTATTAAGAGGATACTTTAAGGCGCCTATTCTAAGTCCCTTTTCATTTAATACTGATAATATTCGGTAATCTTCAATGTCCTCATTTCCCTCAATATCTATAAGCCATATAAATGATGACATAAAAAGCAAAAGCAGTGCAAAAATTATTATTCCGGCCGAAAAAATATACCGTTTTTTATATCTATATATAAAAAACGGACAGCCGTATCGTTTTATTATTTTAAGCTTTACACCTGCCTTTTTTGCAAAAACGCACAGTCGTCTGAAATCCCTTACGTCAGCTTTAAAACAAAGTATAGCGGTCTGCTTGTGTATGTCCCATAAACGAATACTGTTGTGCGCAGCCAGATTGATAAAACGCTCTGTTGAAAATCCTTTTGCCTCAATCTCCAAATAGCCCTTAATAAGTCTGTAAAAAAGCATAAACATATAATCACCTATAATTCGTATTCAAGCTTTAAAAATTTGCCGCTCATAGATATTTCATCATTTGTTATTTCATCAATTTTTATGCTGTTGCCGTCAATTTTAATTATGCCTGCGGTAGTATGTATTCTTACCTGCTCTCCAGTATATTCAATAATTGAGGTGTAGTTTTCAACAGTAAGCTTTTCTTTTCCGGTAAGTGTAATTAATGGTGTATTTAGTATTACCTCCGGCGGCAACTCAAAAATATCAACTACGGAGGAAAGAAATCCGTTATTTGTTTTGTTTTTATATGTTTTTTTCATATAATTCTCCCGCCTGTATGCTGTTTATAATATATGAGGAAAATTGGCTCCTTATACTATTTTACGTACTTGAATTAACTATGAAATATGGTATAATCAATATATATAAATATGGCGGAGGTAAAGATAATGTCTAATTTTTATTATGATTGCAATGAAGTGCTTGAAACTTTGGTAGAGGGTAAAAATTTTCGTAAAATCAAGGCCCATGACGGCGGAATTATGCTTGTTGAGGTTATTTTTGAAAACGGCGGTACGGGTGAACCGCATAAGCATATACATGAACAGGCATCATATTGCCTTGAAGGTGAGTTTGAGTTTACAATAGGTGATGAAACCAAAAAGATAGGTGTTGGTGATACTGTTTATATGCCATCAAATATGATACATGGATGTAGAGTTTTAACTGAAAGAGGTCGCCTTTTGGATATTTTTACACCTCAGAGAGAGGACTTTTTAAAAAAGTAAGGGGTTTGCTATGCTTATAATTGACAGATTTGAAAAAAATTTGGCGGTGTGCGTAGATACAGAAAACGGCAGTATAACCAATATATCTGTTGATAAATTGCCTCCAAAAATACAAGAGGGAGATATATTAACTTATATTAACGGAGTGTATGGCATTGACAAAAATTCTGCCGAACGAAGAAGGAAAATGCTGTCAAAAAAGATGAATGACTTATTTAATAAAAATAGGTGAGTTATGAGGTAATATATGAATTCTATATTCAGAAAACAGTTTTTTTTACTAACGGCAGGTCTTCTTGTAAGCTTTACCTTGTTGACTATAGGGCTTATACAGGCATTTAATACATATTTTTATAATCAGAAGGAAAATGAGCTGTTCAGACAGGCAAGAGAGATAGAAGAGTTGTTTAACAGAAGCTACATTAACGGTGATATTGACTATGAAGTGTTTCAAAACAAAATATTTGAGTATAATACTGGTTTTGAGTATAGCTTTATTGTTGCCAATGAAAATTTAAACTTTGCATGGCAGTCAAAAGAGGGAGATAACAGCATTGACATTGAGGAAATAAAAAAATATGCTAACTTTAATGCTGTATTCTCGGGTCAAAGTGTCGTATTTAGAAGAAGTATCAGGGATATTTTTAGTGACAGGCCTTATACGGTTGGCTATCCTATAAAGCATAATGATGACACAGTGGCAGTTGTCTTTCTGAGCTCGTCAATTAGTCAAATAATGGTGACCACTTATGATTCCTACAGGATAATTGTTATTTTTATGTGTCTTGCCATAATAATTAACTTTATTATTATATATTATTCCTCCAAAAAATTTGCGGCACCGCTTAAGGAAATGAGTGAGGCTGCAAGGGTAATTGCCGCAGGCGATTTTGAAAAAAGGCTGAATATCAATAGCAATGATGAAATCGGCGATTTGGCGAACAGTTTTAATGAAATGGCATTAAGCTTGTTTTTTCAGGAAAAGAGAAGGCGTGAGTTTATATCCAATATCTCACATGATTTAAGATCGCCCTTAACTTCAATGAGAGGTTTTTTACAGGCAATTTTAGATGGTACGATACCTCATGAAAAGCAGGAGCATTATCTTAAGGTTGTGCTTGATGAATCTGAAAGACTTGCAAAAATGGCAAATGATATTCTTGATATAAATAAGCTTGATGTCAGTACTAACGGTCTTAACCTTACCAGCTTTAATTTAAATGAACTTATAGTAAAAACGATGTATAATTTTGAGGATAGAGCAATACAAAATAAGATTAAAACAAGCTGTGAGTTCTGTAACAAAAACATCATTGTAAAGGCTGATGCAGATAAAATTCAGCGTGTAATATATAATTTGGTGGATAATGCTCTTAAATTTACTCATAAGTACGGATATATTAAAATAACAACAGAAATTAAAGATAAAAAGGTATATGTTTCGGTTAAGGATAATGGAAAGGGAATATCTCAGGAGGAACAGAAACGGGTTTTTGACCGATTATATAAGGGAGATAAATCCAGAGGTAAGGACAAAAAGGGCAGTGGTCTCGGTTTAACCATAGTCAAGGAATTTATTAAAGCGCACAATGAAGAAATTATGCTGAACAGTGAAATTGGCAAGGGTTGTACATTTACCTTTACTTTACCTCTTGTTGGCAAGGGTGAAGCAATTAACGTGTAAATAAAATAAAGACATCTGCATTTAGGTTTAATGCTGGTTGCAGGTGTCTTTATTTTAAATATATTATTTTTCAATTTGGGATGTACAGTGAGGACAGCGTGTAGCGTCGATATGTATTTCACTGTGGCAGAAGGGACACTCCTTTGTGGTTGGAGCAGGCGCCTCCTCTGACTTGTGACTGATTGAGTTAAGCTGATTTATAGCTTTAACAATAATAAATAAAACCATTGCAGTAATGATAAAATCAATTATTGAGCTTACAAGCTGACCTACGGGGAATGGACCTGCAATCCAACTGCCAAATAGGGCATCAGTACTTTCGGCACCTGTAAGAGTACCAAGCACAAGTGCGATAAGCGGAGTAATGATACAATCAACTAGCATGGTAACTATTTTGCTAAAAGCACCGCCTATAACAACACCTATTGCCATATCAATCATATTGCCTTTGACAGCAAAATCTCTGAATTCAGATATAAACTTTCTCATAAAAAATTCTCCTTAGTATAATTAAATTATAAATAATTTACAAGCCAAAACAATAAAAAAATATGTATTGCTGATGAAAGCCAAAAAACAATGTGAAAATATACTTTTTTTGTTTTGTGACGGAACAGGTACATACCTAAAAATCCGCCTAAAAATCCGCCAATGCAGGAGGTGAAGAGAAGTGTACTCTCAGGCACTCTCCATTTGCCATGTATTGCTCTTTGCTTGTCAATCCCCATAAGGCAAAATAAAACAATATTTATTGCCAAATACCAAATAATAAAAAGTTTAATTATCATTTTATAATATTGCGCCAGTCAAGGTCGCCTCTGTCAAGAGCCAACAACAATGCCTCTGCCGTTGCCAGATTGCTTGCAAGCGGTATATTGTGAATATCACAAAGTCTGAGTACGGAATTAATATCGGGTTCATAATTTTTAGAGGTAACGGGATCTCTTAAAAATATAACCAGATCAATATCATTATTGGCAATCTGAGAGCCAAGCTGCTGTTCACCGCCAAGATGACCTGCGAGATATTTGTGTACATTCAGGTTTGAGGTTTCCTCAATAAGCTGACCTGTTGTGCCTGTGGCATAAATTTCATGCTTTACAAGTATATGCCTGTAGGCAATACAAAGGTTTTCCATAAGAATTTTTTTGTTGTCATGTGCAACTAATGCAATGTTCAAAATAAATCACCCCTCAAAAATTGATTTTGGTTTTCTCATTCCTACATTTAAAACAAGCCCAATGGAAATCATATTAATCCACATGGAACTGCCCCCGTAACTTAAGAAAGGAAACGGCATACCCGTATTAGGCAGCAGACCTGTTGCAACGCCCACATTTACAAAGGTTTGAAAAGCCAACATACCTGCAACCCCTGATGCGATA
>CALIRN010000136.1 GCA_938042265.1 uncultured Eubacteriaceae bacterium | reverse complement strand
GTCCCTGAGAGCCGAAGCCTCTTGCATTAACATCATTTATATAAAAAATTATATCATCCTTATGTATACCATGAGAGGTTGAGCCGTATATTATATCCTTTTCATGACTTTTTTCAAGCTTAGACAAAAAATCCTCTTCAGTAACATCACTTTTATATTCAAGACAAAGCTTTTCTCTGCCTGAGGATATATGGCTGTGCATTTCCTTTGCAAAGCTGTTAAGCTTTTCTGTAAAAGAACGGCGTATTTTCATCAGCCTGATACCGCTTTCCGTAAGCTGAATATCATAAATATCAAGCATATCAAGCTGTTTTTTGTCCTTTTGAATAATTTTAAGCAGATTATTACGCTGCTTTAAAAGCTTATAGTATCTTTTTAAATTATAATAATATATATTATTTATCTGACAAAGCTCTATATCCATAAAACGGCGTCTTTCACCCGGACCTGATTGAATAAGATGCAAATCCTGAGGACCAAAAAAAACCACATTAATTATACCGAATAAATCACCCAGCTTTTGTATAGAAACACCATTTACACTTATTTCCTTTTTTTTATTATCACTTAAATGAATATCTATTCTGTCAGTATGAGAGGTATTTGCACGAATATGAGCCTCCTTACTGCCAAAAGCTATAATATCCCTGTCATTTGAGCCGCTGCGATGACTCCTGCCCGTAGAGCACATATAAATTGATTCCAGGATATTTGTTTTTCCCTGAGCATTTTCACCGTATATAATATTAACACCGGGATTAAACTCCATATATAAATCCGTTATATTTCTGTAAGCCTTCAAGCTTATATTTTGCAAATACATTTTTATGCATCCCGTCTGCAGGCAAGGTACTGCGTACCCTCAAACTCCATAATATCTCCGTCGTAAACCTTTTTGCCCCTCATGGTACAAACCTGTCCGTTAAGCTTTACACAGCCATCCTGTATAAGCATTTTTGCATCAGAACCCTGTCCTACAACATCCGCCAGCTTCATAAGCTGCTGCAGCTTTACAAATTCCGTATGAAAATAAACCTTTTCCATAGTATCCTCCCTATATTACAGCTTTAAAGGCAATACAAGGTATTTATAATCTTCCCTTTCAATACCTCTTATAATACAAGGACTTAAAGAAGACATAAAATTAAGGGCAACAATTTCGTCATCAATATTTTTAAGTACATCCACAAGATAATTTGCATTAAAGCTTATTGTAAGACCTTCGCCCTCTGCCTCAATACTTACCTGCTCAAAAACCTCACCTATTTCGGTTTTTGATGTAATATTCATAATATTATCCTTAATTTCAAGGCTGACAGGAGCCTTTTTAGGGTCCTTAACAATAAGCATGGCTCTTTCAAGAGCACGCAAAAGCTCCTGACAATTTACCTTTACAACCATATTGCTGTCGGTATTAAAAAGATTTTCATACTCCATATACTGACCCTCAATAAGTCTGGAAACCATTGTACAGGTGCTCATTTCAAAAAGAGCGTGTCTTTCGGTAAAATATATATTTATATATTCCTCCTTAGCAGGAGCTATACTGCTTATTTCGCTTAAGGTTTTGGCAGGCACAATAATATCCTTATAGGTACCGTAATCCTCAATAGGCGTTGTACGGAAGCTTACTCTGTAGCCGTCAATGGCAACAATATTAAGCTTCTGAGGTGAAATTTCAAGAAATTCGCCCGTAAGCACCGGTCTTGTATCCTCTGTTGCAACGGAAAAAATGGTCTGCTTTATAATATTTTTTAATATTGTACTTTTAATTTTAAGAGGTGCTTCCTTAGTGACCTCCGGAGGCTGAGGAAATTCCCTTCCCGACTGACCCATAAGCTTAAATTCCGCACGTCCGCTTTTAATCATAGCACAGTTATTTTCATCAATGGTAATACTTACCTCTGTTTCCGGCAGACTCCTTATAATATTTGAAAAAAGCCTTGCATCAAGAGCAACTGAGCCAAGCTCATAAACTTCGGCCTCTATATTGGCACTTTCAATACTCAGTTCCAGATTATTTGCCATAAGGCGAAAACCCTTTCTGTCAGCCGTAAGTAAAATACATTCAAGTATGGGCTGTGTTGTTTTTTGAGCAACAGCCTTGGAAACAACGGAAATATTATTTATCAGTAATTCCTTTGAGCATGAGATATTCATTTGTTCACAACGTCCTTTCTTGATAAGGTAATATATAATATATATAATTAATAACAGTAGTAGTAGCAGTAGGGACTGTTATTTTGTTAAAAACCCCTTTTTAGCCTTTAAAATAAAGTATTTTTTATGTGGATAAAAATTTAATTTTTGTGTTGAAACTTATTAATTTATTAACATCTGTCCACATAAAAATTTATTTTTTATAAAAAATTTAAATTATAAACATTTTATTAACAGTAAAATAACATTGATTTGTGTATAAAATACAGTTAGCTTATTTACCAGTAATTATCTTTTCAATATCGGTTATGGTAACCTCAAAATCTTCACTTTCCTCCATTTTTTTACCTACAAGTTCTATTGCATGCATAACGGTGGAATGATCCTTTCCTCCAAATTTTTTACCTATATTTACCAAGGTTTCATTTAAAAGCTTTCTTGAAATATACATGGCAATCTGTCTTGCAAGAGCTAAATCCTTTGTTTTCTTTTTGGAGCATAAATCCTCGGGAGTAAAATTGTAATAGCCTGAAACAACACTTTGTATGTATTCAACGGTAATTTCGGGTTTGGATGAGCCTATTTTGTCTTTTAAGGCAATCATTGCCAGATCAAGAGGGATAACATCGTTTGATTGATTGGTCAGTTTGGAATAAGCAATAACCGTTGTTAATGCACCCTCCATTTCTCTTATATTGCTTTTTACGGCTTCAGCAATATATTTTAATACATCGTTATCAATTTTTATACCTTGATTTTCTGCTTTTTCCTGTAAGATGGCAACCCTTGTTTCAAGATCGGGAGAGCTTATATCAATGGTCATACCTCCTGCAAGCCTTGACATAAGCCTGTCTGTAAGCTTTTGGATGTCAGAGGGGTGTCTGTCTGAGGTAATTACAATCTGTTTGCCTTTTTGCCAAAGGTCGTTAAAGGTAAAGAAAAATTCTTCCTGAGTACCTGTTTTGTCTGATATAAACTGTATATCGTCAATTAAAAGCAGGTCAATTTCACGATATTTTTGTCTGAATTTTTCCGTACCGTTGTTGTTTTTGTCACGTATGGCTGTAATAAGCTCATTTGTAAAGGTTTCACATGAAACATATAATATTTTTGAGCCGGGGTTGTTTTTATAAACTTCATTGCCTATTGCGTGCATAAGATGTGTTTTTCCAAGCCCCACACCGCCATATAAAAATAAAGGATTATATGAGGAGCCGGGATTTTGTGATACGGCAACAGCTGCCGCATGAGCCATCTGATTGTTTTTACCTACAATAAAATTTTCAAAGGTGTAGCGCGGCATAAGACCGTTTTCCATACGGAGATTATTATTTTTTGAGGTAAAATCAGCCTTGTCCTCCTTATTTGCAGAGGGTTGTATTTCCATCTGAAAATCTTCATCATTTAAAACTATTTTTACTGAAATAGGTTTGCTTCCGTTTACAAAGGATAAGGCGTTTTCTATGTTATAAAGATATTTGTTTTCAATTACATCCTTGGCAAAGCCAAACTGGGCTTTAAGTATAAAGGTGTTATTTGTCATATTAATTGGAACAAGGTCTTTAATCCAGGTTTTAAAGGTTAAGTTGCTTAACTGGCTTTCAAGTATATTAAGTGCCTGTTCCCAATATTCCTTATAAAGTTCCATAGGTTTCCTCCAAAAAATAAATAAATAGTTGTGTTAATATGTTGATAAGGGTTATTAACATTATGTTAATATAATAGTCGGAAATAGTTTTATCAACAAATGTGGATAAGTTATAAAAACAGCTTATTTAACATATTTAGCTGTAAAAATCCACAGGTTATTCACATATTTATCAACAAAATGTGAATAACTGTGGATTAATATTTAATTTATCAACATTTACTTAAAATTAAATGTTTCTCAAAAATTAAAATTCGACTTAATTATTATAACATAAATAAGTCCTTAATGCACCAACTTTTTTTATAAATTTATTGAAAATAAAAAAAACTATGATATAATGAAAGAAATAATATAAAACTTTGCAGATTTATCTGTTATTTTAAGGAGAACTGTAATGAGAGAGGTTAACATAAGCAGTGTAACAGACTGTATTAAGGAACTTTGCATAAAGGCAAACTGTTCTTTAAATAATGATATTTATTCTTCCCTTAAGGAGGCATATGAAAACGAGGAGTCACCTATAGGAAGAGATATTATTAATCAGCTTGTTAAAAATGCTGATCTTGCAGAGGAAAAGTGTAAGCCAATTTGTCAGGATACGGGTATGGCTGTTATTTTTATGGAAATAGGTCAGGATGTTCATTTTACGGGAGGCTCTCTTACCGATGCAATTAATGAGGGTGTAAGACAGGGATATAAAGAAGGATATCTTCGTAAATCTGTTGTGGGAGATCCTCTTATAAGAACAAATACGGGTGATAATACTCCTGCGGTTATACATTACAGCATTGTTGATGGAGATAAGGTTAAAATTGATGTTGCGCCAAAGGGCTTTGGTTCAGAAAATATGAGCAGGATATATATGCTTAAGCCTTCGGACGGTATTGAGGGTGTTAAGGATGCCATACTCGATT
>CALIRN010000135.1 GCA_938042265.1 uncultured Eubacteriaceae bacterium | reverse complement strand
CACCGCCTGCCATTGCAAGCCTGTTTACACCAATTGTTTTGCAGGCGCGGACAGCCTTCTCTACCAGTACATCAACTACCGACTGCTGGAAGGAGGCGGCAACATCTGCGCGGTTTACGGGCGTCCCCGTCATTTTTGCTTTGTTAAGATAGTTAAGAACGGCAGATTTTAATCCGCTGAAGCTGAAATCATAGCTGTCCGCTTCCAGAGTAACTCTTGGAAAAGGAATTGCGTTTGGATTACCCTCATTGGAGAGCTTGTCTATCCCCGGACCGCCAGGATAGGGTATATCCAGTACACGTGCAACCTTGTCGTATGCCTCGCCTGCAGCGTCATCTCTTGTTCTGCCCAAAATTTCAAAATTATTATAGTCCTTGATATGTACAAGGTGCGTATGTCCGCCGCTTGCCACAAGACAGATAAAAGGAGGCTTCCATCGTGGATTTTCAATATAATTTGCCGCAATATGCCCCTCTATATGGTGTACGGGTATAAGAGGCTTGCCTGAAGCAAAGGCAAGAGCCTTAGCCTCGGAAATACCTACCAATAAGGCCCCTACAAGACCGGGGCCGTAGGTAACTGCTATAGCGTCCATATCCTGCAGGGTTTTACCTGAGTTGGCAAGAGCTGCGTCAATCACCTTATCAATAGCCTTTATATGCTCGCGTGAGGCTATTTCCGGCACAACTCCGCCGTAAAGAGTGTGGGTTGCTATCTGTGAGGAGATTACGTTAGAGAGTACCTTTCTGCCGTTTACAACCACTGCTGCGGCAGTTTCATCACAGGAGCTTTCTATTGCAAGTATAGTTGTATCATTCATTTTTAATGCCTCCGATAACTGATTTTTTTAAGGCCGTATAAATACCAAGTACAATTATTGCCGCTGCCAAAGCACCAAAGGTAAGGCTTTCTTTATAAATGTCAAAAATAACCGGTATTGATGAAAACAGCTCGCCTATGGCTGCATCTGCCGCCGCCAGCAAATTTATAAGCCTGACAAAGGGCATAAGTGCGCTGCTGTCGGAAAGGGTATCCACCAGCTCTGTTCTGTTAATTATAACAAGATTTAAAAATCCCGCAAATGAGGACACTGCACTTATTATACTTAAGACTACAAGAAATAAAAGACCATGGTTGGGGTGCGGTATTGCGGCAGCTGCCTTTATTACATTTTCGGTAAAATCCTCATGAGGCACAGGTATGGGCAATTGCTCAAAATTTATAAGCATTTGGCTATACAGCTCCATTTCCTCGCTGCAATGAGGACATTTTGAAGTATGCTCCAGCATTTTTGTCTTTTCATCAGGGGTAATATTTCCGTCCATATATTTCATTTCAAGTTTTTCAAATTCACTGCATTTCATTTTAATCAGGCTCCTTTTGTAGGGCAAGGGCTTCCTTTAAAAGCTTCCTGCCTCTGAAAATACGGTTTTTTACCTTTGAAAGTGACAGGTTAAGACTGTCTGCTATGTCCTGATAGCTCATACCGTGCCTGTGATACAGAACTATGGGTATACGGTACATTTCAGGCAGATTGTTTATAAGACGGCTAAGCTCTCTTATTGCTTCGCCTGTAATATATTCATCCTCCGCAGAACGTCTGTTTGTAAGCGAAAAATCCACCTCATCAATGGGTGTGCTTTCTATATGCTTTTTACGCCTCAGGTCAATGACATGGTTTGTGGTTATTCGTATAATCCAAGTTGAAAAATGATAGTCGGGGCGGTATTTATCAAGATTTTTATATACCTTTATAAATATTTCCTGTGCAATATCCGCGTATTCATCGGTATTATTTGTCATTCTCGAAAGTACAGAATACACAAGATTTTTATATCTGTCTACCAAAATGGCAAAGTCATTGGTATTACCCTTTAAACAGGACAATACTGCCTCATAATCGCTGAGCTCTGTTTTATCATCTGCCATTTTATCACTTCCGATCTAAAATCTTATCGGAACTGAGTTCCGATTACTGTGCTCGTTTCACTTACACAGCACCCTGTTTCACAAGTAAATATAATACCTCCACTAATATGTTGGTAACCTATACTTGCATCTAAATAAAACGGGCTTTATTTGTCTTACTTTGTATAGGTTATAATACGTATTTGCGCTTGAAAGGTTTGCAATAAACCATTTGGAGTGTGGAAAGATTATCATAAATTTTGTGCCTATGGCGGTACAAAAATTTATAATTACCCTTATTTATCCTCAAAAAGAAGGGTTGTTGTTATTCTGTCACTTGCAGCTATGGTATTTGGAAAAATACTGCGTGCATTTTCAATAAAAAAGTGAGGGTCGGTTAAAGCAGGGCTGTAATGGGTAAGCCATAGCTCTTTGCTGCCACTGTCGCGTGCAAGCTTTGCAGCCTCGGAAAAAATCATGTGACGGTGCTCCTTTGCTTTGTCAAGCTTTTCGTTTTCCCCATACATACCCTCACAAATAAATAAATCCGAGTTTCTGGCAAGGTCGCAGATTCCCTTTGTGGGACGTGAATCCGTACAGTAGGTAAGCTTGATGCCTTTACGTTCGTCCCCAAGTACCATATCAGAGGTGTAAAGATTGCCAGCATAGGTAACCTCTCCCTCCTTTTGGATAACGGACCAGAGATTTTTTGGCAGATTAAGCGCTTTTGCCTTTTCCACATTAAATTTGCCGATGCGGTGTACATAAATGCTGTAGGCAACACAGGCAATCATATGCTCTGCTCTTTGTGAGGTTAAGTGGAAATTACTTACATCAACGGTATTTCTCTCGGTATTGTCAAGCTCAATAAGCCTTACCTCAAAGGGCAGCTCGGGAAAAATTACACTAAGCCCCTTGTATACAGCCTTAAGCCCTACGGGACCTACAAGAAACAGAGGCTCCGTCCTGCCGCTGTTGCCTATGGTAAGCAGCATACCGGGCAGACCTGAAATATGGTCGGCATGATAGTGGGTAAAGCATATTGCATCTATGCTTTTAAAGCCCCAACCCAGCTGCTTAAGGGTGACCTGTGTACCCTCTCCGCAGTCTATAAGCAGCATTCTGCCGTTAAGCCTCAGTAAAAGGCTGGTTAAAAATCGGTTAGGCAGAGGCATCATTCCTCCTGTGCCTAAAAGTGCAGCATCTAACATTTACCTACCTCCGCTGAAATTTAAAAAAGCTGCCGTATGAAAACATCATAGGCAGCCAAGAGCTTTATTACTTTTCTTCGTCATCCTCTGATGGCTTGTTTGTAAGATTTGGCTCCTTATTACCAAGAATTTCGCTTTTCTTAACAGGGATACATACGGACTTGTTTGTACCGAACTCTACAATAAATACCTGCTCTGTAACGTCTACAACCTTACCGTAAAAGCCTGATGAGGTCATAACCCAGTCGCCTACCTTAACGGACTCCTGCATGGACTTAAGCTCCTTTTCACGCTTCTTCTGAGGTCTGATTGCAAAGAAGTAGAAAAGTGCCACTAGACCAATAATGTAGACAATCATACCGATTGTTCCCAGACCTGCGCCAGAACTTTGCTGGGCTGCTGCAGTAACTGCCTCTGTTGCTGCCTGTGCAGCGTCTGCTGCCGCCTCACCTCCGCCCATGGTAACACTTGGACCGGTTAAAAAAATTAAATTTGATAACATTTGATTTACATCTCCTAATTACAATATTTTAACTGACATAGTAAGTACCTTGCCTGTTTAGGAGTAGTGTACTTACTATAGTATTCAGTAAGAGTACAAGCTCCTATCGAATACCGATGATAAAAGCATCGGTCGGTTATGAGAGAACCGAAAAGAGATCCAGCAGGCTAAGCCTGTTTTTGCCATAGGCAAAAATTCTGAAGTACACAGCATAAGCAGAGTACGAATATCCTTGACGCTTATTAATATCTGAACCGAATTTTGCTTCGATAAATTACATTATATAGAAATAATTAAACAAAGTCAAGGTAAAACCGCCTTTATCTGTTAAATAGTGTTTAACGCGATATACAGTAGCCGCCCTTATGATTTCTCTTTGCTTCATAAAGAGCCATATCGCTCTGCTTTAAAATCTGGTCAAGGTCATTGTTAAGGCTTGGGGTAACTGCAACGCCTATGCTTGCGGAAACCCCGGCAAATTCCTTTCTTGCGCTGAAGGCGGCATTAAGATTATTTAAAACGGTTTGTGTTTTAACTTCTATCTGTTCCAAATTATCGTTAATGAGTATTACAAGAAACTCGTCGCCGCCGTTTCTTACGATAAGCTCATTGTCACTAAAGCTTTTTTTCAGTATATCTGCCGTCAGTACCAAGGCTTCATCACCCATATGATGTCCGTAGGTATCATTGATACTTTTAAAATTGTCAAGATCCATTGATAAAAGGCTTACAGGCTTGCCTACACATTTGGTATTAACATATTTGTAAAAATACCTTCTGTTGTAAAGCCCTGTAAGAAAGTCGGTATTTGCACTTTTGATAACCTGCCTCTCAAGGCTGCGCTCAGTGGTTATATCACGGAAGATACGCATAATGCCAATAGGTTTTTTAAATACATCTGTAATATGTATTTTGGTCATCTCAAGGGTTTTATGCTTACCGTTAAACTGTGTATCTATTATTGAAACAATCTTTTCGGGAGTATCTTCAATTACCTCGGATGCAATATTCCATTCCAGATTTGCTTTATTGCCGACAATATCCTTTCTTTTCCATCCGGTAAGAGTTTCCATTCTGGTGTTGGTATTAAGTATTATGTCCTCCTCGTCGGAAACTATAACTCCAAAGGGAATATTTTCAATAAACAGAGCCATTTCCATAGATACGTTGTTAAGCTCGGTAACATCATGTGCCTGACCGACTGTACCCATAATTTCGCCATATTCGTTAAAAATCGGTGATTTTATGGTTACAAACTGGCGCATTCCTGCCTTGGTTTTAACCTTTTCATCAAAAACCATGGATTTTGCGCCATTTATAACCATATCCTCCGATTCCAGACAGACATATTCACCTGTGCTGTAGTCCTCCGGAGTAATATCCCATATATAATAATGACCTCTGCCCTCAATCTGCTTTTTGGTTTTGTTTACTGCCTTGCAGAAGCTGTTGTTAACCTTAATGTGAGAGCCCTTTATATCCTTAAACCATATAAGGTCCGGTGTATTGTCGATAAGTGTTTCAAGATAATTGGTATGAAGCCTGTAGTCTTTTGTAAGCTGTATTTTATCCAGCAGGGCATTAAAATGGAAGCAAAGCCCCTCGTTGCTTAAGGGCTTTTTCCATATTTCATTAAAATATTTGTAAGAGCCCGGCTCTGTGCCGTAAAATACAATCAGAGCATCGGCCTTTTTTACTTTATATATATCAGGCAGAATTACCTCGTTATCCTCAATAATAAAAATATCGCTGTCTGCTGCGGTGCTTTGAAGGCTGTCACAGGTTGTAAAAACGTGTTCAAATTTCGCCTTTGGAGGTATCTTTATAAGTTCTTTCTGTAAAGCCGTATTATTGCTTATAATACAAATATTTAATGTGTAGCTATACACGATTTTTGCCTCCTTTTTACCAGTACAATATCATAATAATAGCATATTTTAATGCTATT
>CALIRN010000134.1 GCA_938042265.1 uncultured Eubacteriaceae bacterium | reverse complement strand
GTATGCCCAGCTTTATAGCGGGCAGTGACGGCGTAAGGCTGATAGGCAGCGGAGGTCTGCCTGTAGGGATTATGGACAATGCGGAAAAGGAAAGCGTGGAAATTCAGCTTGCAAGCGGCGATACCATTGTTATGGTAACGGATGGAGTAACCGAGGCTGCTCCTTGCGTTATAGGCAAAGAAAACTGGCTTGCAAGAGTTATAGACAAAAATTCCTCTCTGCCTCCCGAAAAGCTTTGTGAAAAAATTTTGTCGGAGGCGGCAGAGGCTGACGGCGGAAAAATAAGGGATGATATGACGGTACTTGCCGCAAAGGTTTGGAGAGTGTAATTTTTAGGGGGGGGACTGTCCCCCCTAAAAATTAAAAACAGATATTTTGATTAAATTTTACTCTCTTTGTTTTTGAAATTGAAAGTATGTTGAAGGCTGCTTAAAATGGGGACCTTTTCATTGGCTTCCAACCATTGCCCGTCTTGCGCTAATAACAGTTCCATGAGTGGTTTACCATTCAATGAAATTCCCTTATACGTATTTATCACCCTTTGGCATAAAGAGCTTATGTTTTGTCACATGAAAATTAAGGCTGTTCTCAGTATGATATAAAAAGAAATCATCATCCATCACAATGAGTCTGTCATTTTCCAAATAGCCGATATATTTTAATTCGCAGTTGCATTTTTAATATATATCCATATTCCATAAGGCTTTGATCAAATTAATGTCTGCGTAGGCGTTATAGTATAAATTTCCATCAGTATCATTAACCAATGTCCCTTTAATTATATGCAAGGCATGGGACAGTTAGTGTGAATACTCGACTATCTTATCCGTCTGTATTTTTGCTTGTCACTCCTCCGATGTTTCAGCGATATTTTTATCTTCGTGAAGTTCCTTCATATCTATAGTCCATTTAACTATCTTAATGTCAGATGTAAAGGGTTGTACCCTAAACCATATATTATACTCAACATAATAATTGCCATATTTCGTGTGAAGTTCTCCTGATAAATCATTTCTCCAACCTGTAATATATAAATCATCTTTTTTTAATTTTATTTCATCTTTAATAGTGTTGACCTTTATAAATAAATTATATATATCATCCGTTGTTGAAATATTGTTATATTCATCTTCAGTAAACAATGATTTATAATTGCTTGACAGTAATTCATACTCTATCATCGGCATAGTAACAACTCCATCTACCGTTAAACATTTATGATTATGTAACCACTGAAGGCATTTATCTTCACCTACTAAGATTGATTCGATATACGAATAACCTATAATATAGATAAGAACACCCAAAATAATAACAGTAATTATTTTTGAAATCTTTTGCTTTTTCATTCCATCATCTCAATTCGGTTATGATTTATTCTTATTTAAGAACATATACTTTAAATGTACCGGCATCTACTCTCAAGATTTCTGAATTGTCAATAACAGAGTAAGGTTTTCAAGGATATTCGTACTCCCCTATTGCTACGTACTCATAACCAAAAGCCGCTAACGAAACCCTATCAGTGTGAGCCTGCACTCCCACTGATAGACAAGTAACTCCCACCGCCTAAGAGGTGGGGAATTCCATATTTGGTTAAAATGCATGTATGTATCCATTTATAAATTTGAGGAGTTATTTTTATTTTTGATGTTTGGTATCTATTCCGTTTCCTGAGTTGGGTTTTCAGTTATGTCCTTCATATCTATAGTCCATTTAATTATCTTAATGTCAGATGTAAAGGGTTGTACCCTGAGCCATATGTTATACTTTACATAATAATCACCATGTGTTGTATATAATTTACCTTCCAATGAGTTGTTTTCATTGGTTATGCATAAATCATCTTTTTTAGTTTGGATACACTTACTAACCATATTCGCTTTTTCATATATATTGTAAATTTCATCTCCTGATGAAGCAAACTTTAATTCATCCGCCGAAAATACAGCTTGATAGTCGTCAGAGAGAATGTCGTATTCAACAAACGTTGTTGTAATTTCATCATTGGGATAGTTAGGAAAACATTCGTGTTCACGCAGCCAGTTGAAGCATTTTTAATCACCTATGCTAATTGAATTGATATATGCAATGAAGGTAATGATACTTGCTAATATTATTATTGCAAGTAATATGAATTTAACCTTTATAAATTTTTTTTCATAATAATCTCCAATAATAATACAGAAAAATGTGCAATAACTTTTATATATGTATGTTATTATACATTTTCCATTCATCTAATTACTCAAAAACACTTATTTCTAAAGTTTTAGCATTAATTCTCAAAATTTTTGTTGTATTAATGCTATCATTTTCAAAAGCAAACTGGTAGAATTTCTTTATTGTAATAGCATCATACAATAAAAAAGCCACATTTAAATATCAAAAATGATACTAAATGCGGTTATGCAATCATAGTCATTACTGACCTTAGACCGTAAACTTTGCGTCCTTGATTTTCATCAAGTTTGCCCCTATTAAATTTATAATCGTTTGTTCCCCTTCAAAGTGTTTTTTTAATAATAACGCAAAAATGTACAATTGTCAACAAAATTAATTTTTAAAATTATAAATTATAAATATTTAATATCTGATAAAAATATTAATAAATTTAATAGGATTTGATTTGTCTTTACCGCATACTGACTCTATGCTGCTTTGTTGCGGGCTGAGCGCACCTTATTTTTGCTATAAGATGTTTGGTGTGTAGAAAAAAATCAGAGTGCCGCTTATTTTTTTTAAAATACAAATAAAAGACAGCTTGCAGTTATATGATAAATTTGTTATACTTAAAATGCTATAATTTATGATATACATACAATCACTTACAATGGGGTGTTTTAATGAAAAAAATAAGTCTTATTTATAACCCCAATTCGGGAGATAAGGGCTTTAAGTATGAGCTGGATAACTGTCTGAGGTTTTTTAACGGGGCAGGTTTTGAGGTTAATATATTCCGCACCTACAGATACGGAGATATTGAGGAGCATATCAGCAGCATTAAGGGCGATAATTATGATGCGGTTTGCGTTTCGGGTGGTGACGGTACAATAAATATGCTTGTAAGCTCAATGATGAAGCATAATATGGCTGATGTACCCATTGGGCTTTTTCCATCAGGTACGGCAAATGATTTTGCCTCCTTTATGAAGATACCCTCCGATACGGAGGAATGCTGCCGCATAATTATCGGAGGTAAAACAATGTCTGTGGATATAGGCGTGGCAAACGACAAATACTTTATTAATGTGTGTGCGGGCGGTCTGTTTTCCAATGTTTCAACGGAGATAAACAAGCATTTTAAGGATGCCTTTGGCAAGCTTGCATATTATATCAAGGGGATTGAGCAGCTTAACGGCTTTAAGCCTATACCCATGCGCATTACAAGCAGCAACGGCACCATTGAGGATAATATAAACCTGTTTCTTGTGCTTAACAGCAGCGGTACGGGCGGCATAGGTCAGTTGGTGCCAAATGCCTCGGTAAATGACGGTGTGTTTGACTTTTTAGGCTTCAGAAATGATTTGATTAAGGATACGCCCAAGCTGTTGGTAAGCTTTTTAAAGGGTGAATATCTGGATGATAAGGGCATCATATATTTCAGGGATAATGATATTAAAATAGAAAATCTTGACCCCAATAACCGTTTTTCCGTAACGGACTGTGACGGCGAGGTAGGGCCTGAAATGCCTGTTGAAATTAAAAATATCCCCAGCGCTATTAAAATTTTTGTAAGATAAAGGAGAATAAAAATGGATTTTGTAACGGAAATTGCCGCACTTATTGCAAAGGCGGCGGATATAGACCTGTCTGTAGCGGCAGAGGCAATAGAGGTGCCGTCAAATGAGGAAATGGGAGATTTTGCCTTCCCATGCTTCCGTCTTGCCAGGGTTTTGAAAAAGGCTCCTCCCCTTATTGCACAGGAGCTTTATGAAAAGCTTGAAAAGCCGGATTTTATCTCCGACATAAAGGTTGTGGGAGCTTATATAAACTTTTTTACCGATAGGACAACCTTTGTTAAGGAGGTTATGTCAAAGCTCCTTAAGGAGGACGGCGATTATGTTAAAAGTCATATTGGCGGCGGCAGGACAGTTGTGTTTGACTATTCCTCACCTAATATTGCAAAGCCCTTTCATGTGGGACATCTGCGTTCAACGGTAATAGGCAATGCCCTTTACAATATTTATAAGGCGCTTGGCTATAACTGTGTGGGCGTTAATCATTTGGGTGACTGGGGAACACAGTTCGGCAAGCTTATTGTTGCCTACAAAAGGTGGGGCGATAAGGAAACCGTTGAGCGTGAGGACATAAAGGAGCTTAGCCGTATCTATGTTAAGTTTCATGAGGAGGCTGAAAAGGACCCTGCACTTAATGATGAGGCACGCTTATGGCTTGTAAAAATGCAGGAGGGCGACAGCGAGGCGCTGGAGCTGTGGAAGTGGTTTGTTGAAATCAGTATGAAGGAGTTTAACCGTATTTATGACAGACTCCACATTAAATTTGACAGCTATGCGGGCGAGAGCTTTTATAATGATAAAATGCAGGCGGTGGTTGATGAGCTTAAGGAGAAAAACCTACTTACGGAAAGCGAGGGTGCGCAGATTGTTGACCTTGA
>CALIRN010000133.1 GCA_938042265.1 uncultured Eubacteriaceae bacterium | reverse complement strand
GTTTATTGTAGGCGGTATAATATGTGTAATAGGACAGATTTTAATTGATAAAACCAAACTGACCTCTGCAAGAATACTGGTGCTTTTTGTGGTTATAGGCTGTATACTCGGAGGTTTGGGATGGTATCAGAGCCTTATTGATTTTGCGGGAGCAGGCGCAAGCGTGCCTCTGCCTGGCTTTGGAAATCTGCTTGCAAAGGGAGTTATGAAGGAGATTGACCAAAGCGGTGCAATAGGCATACTGACAGGCGGCTTTAAAGCTGCTGCGGCAGGGGGATCCGCAGCAATAGTATCGGCATTTATTATGGCTGTTATTTTTCAGCCAAAGGAGAAATAGAAAATGAACAGGGATTTATATGAAATAAGACTTGAAAGCATTGGCGGACTTGGAGCAAATATAGCAGGTAAGCTTTTAGGTGAAGCAGGTACCTATTATATGGGGCTTAATGCCCAGAGCTTTGCAAGCTATGGCTCAGAAAAAAGGGGCTCTCCCGTAAAGGCATTTGTAAGATATGCACCTGCTGATAAAACAATACGTATTTCAAGCCCCGTAAGAGAGCCTGATTTGCTTGGTATATTTTCAATGGGTGTGGCAGGCAAGGATAATGCTACCGCAGGTGTTAAGGAAAATACTGCTATAGTTGTAAATACCAATCTTACGGCTGAAAGGGCAAGAGATGCCCTGAGGCTTGCCACAGGCAGATTATATGTAATTGATGCCCTTAAGGCGGCAGTGGAGATAAAAACAAGGGTAAATATGGTTATGCTTGGTGCAATGGCGGGTGCAGGTGAGGAAATAGATTTGGAAGCTGTTAAAGCTGCTGTCATAAACACCTTAGGTAAAAAATATCCTGAGGCACTTGAAGGAAATTTAAAGGGCATTGACTACGGCTATAATCATATTGAGGAATACAAAATTCCAAACGACGGAAAATACGGCCGTATGGAGTACTGTGAGGTAAAGCGTGCATGGGGCTGGGACAATGCGCCATTAGGAGGAATAAACCCTGTATGGGGCAGTACAATTACAAACAGGCTTGACAGCTCAAGAGAGGGATATATTCCTATATTTGATATGGAGAAATGCATAAATTGCGGACTTTGTGATTCCACCTGTCCCGATATGGTGTTTCAGTTTGTGCAGGGAGAATACAAGGGTAAGCCGTCCCCCGTAAATATGGGGCCTGACTATTACCACTGTAAGGGTTGTTTGAGATGTGTGGAGGTATGCCCCACCGCAGCTCTTACCGTAGGGATTGAAAGTGAATACGATACGGCGTCACATAATATCGGCTGCCTGCATTTGCTTGACAAAAGCTTCCGCTTTGATGATGTAGCGGCAAATGGCTATATTACAGGTGAGTCAACAGTAAGGAACGGAGAGGAATAGTATGCAGAAGGTTTTTAAAAGCGGAAATGAGGCGGCGGCATACGCTGAAAGG
>CALIRN010000132.1 GCA_938042265.1 uncultured Eubacteriaceae bacterium | reverse complement strand
CACATTTCTTGAAGTAGGGGGACTTTTTCGACACGCGAACCACTCGACTATCGCGTGGTTTTCTTTATACAACAAAGGGATTACGCCAAGATTGGCGTAATCCCTCAAACTGTTAATTTACTTTTCAGCAGGGAAAAGTTCGTTAGTCAATACCTTATTAAGTACGGTTGCCGCATCGTTTGCAGTAATAGTACCGTTTGCATCAACATCAATGTACTTGATAACCAAATCACTGAGATTTGCCTCAGCAGGATTTAATGTATGAAGCAGTATAACAGCTGAATCATTAGCCGTAAGTGTACCGCTCTGATCAGCATCTCCCCAAAGCATCTCGGGAGCTGTGCCGTCAGATGTAAAGCCTATGTAGTATAGGCAAATCTTAGAGCCTGCTGAGTATACATAGTAGGTCTGACCTGCCTTAACCTCTGTCCTTATTATATCATAGGTTGTAGAGGTTGTTGTATCACCGATGGCTTTAATTACATCACCTGCACCATCAGTAATATAAGTAGTTTTGCCGCCTGATGTCTTTGCTGCAAGTGTAAATGTACCGTTCTTTTCAGGCACAAACTTTATAAAAGCACCTGTTACAGGAATACGGTCTGTCGAAAGCGCACCCTGTGGATTAATGCCTGCTGCATTTACAGGATTGCTTGTGCCCTGTACAAAGGTATCAAGCTGATAGCTCTTTTCACCCTCTGTAAAGGTAACTGTACCGCTCTCCTCCATATTTGAATAGAAGATTTCGCCAAATGTAAGACCGTTTGATGTGTCGCTAAGGTTATTCTTAACATCCCACATAATCTCATCATTCAGGCTGTTAGTATCAATTGTTGTTGTTTCGGTAGTGGTTTCAGAGGTTGACTCCTCCTCATTACTGCCGGCATACTGTAAAAGGTAAAGATGTGTTTCGGTCTTATTCTTTTTAAGAGTGTTAAGACCTGCCGTTACAGGGATTACATTAATACCTGTCTGAATTTCATACGAAACGTCATTGAGGTATACGGAGCCGCCCTTGCTTGCCTCCATAACAAGTGTAAGTGTACCGTCAACAGGGGCATCAAAGGTAACATTAAAGCTTGAATTTACCTTTACTGCAGCCGTAAGCTCCTCGCCGTCAAAGGTCTGCGGATTTTTGCTTGCACTGCTCCAGTTGCTTAATGTACCCATATTGAAGAAATCGGCTGTATTTGTGCCGTCTGTATGGTTCCATGTGAAAAGCTGACCCTTGTATTTCAATGTAACCAAAGATGCTGCCGTACCCGTCTTACTTGCTGTAAGATTACTTGGAGATAAGGATACAACATCCCAACCCGATACATTTACAAGAATCTCGTAAGGTGTGTTAATATCCACGTTACCTGTAAATACACCGTTACCACTGTTTGTGAGCTGTGTTGAGCCTACATATACGGTTGCTCTTGAAAGGTTAAGAGTTTCTGTTTCACCCTCTGCAGGTGTAAGTGTTACCGAAACTGCACCCTGCTCCTTGTCAAGATGAATTTCCGTAGCCGCATCCGTAGTTTTAACTGCAACTGTTACTGCAGAGGCAGGAGCCTTATAGTCGCCTGTATTTGTAATTGTTGCCGTATAGTTACCTACAGCAAGCTGAACAGCTGATTTATATGTACCATCACCCTGGTCTGCAAGTACCGTACCATCGTTTAATTTAACAGATGCACCCTTAACAGCTGCGTTTTCCGAACCACCGATAAGCTTAACTACTGCATAGCCGTCATAGTCAACAGGCAGATCAAGAGTAGCGCTAAAGGTATCACCGTCATTTTCCATTACCGCAGAGGTAACCGTCTTGTTTGAGTAGCCCTCCTTGGATGCTGTAATTACATACTCACTACCAAGCTGTGCGGTAGCCGTATAGGTACCGTCACCGTTGTTTCTGAAGTTTAAGCCGTTAGCCGTAACGGAAGCATCCGTAATAGGAGTGCTGCCGCTTACAACAGTAATTGTAATTTCACCTGACTCGGTAATCGGGAACTGCTTAAGTGTACCTGCATAGGTCTGTACATACTCAGGTACATCTGCAGTATCGTTTAATATCTCAACGTTTGTTGCACCGTTTGCAAAGTAGAAGTAGTCAGGGTTTGTATCCCAGTTATCCAGTGAAACGCTTGTACCCGGGAAGGTAAGGCTGTGACCTGTTGGACCTGACTCTGTTCTTGTAGTTGCCGTTACCATCTTGCCGCTCATATCATCGGAGAAAGAGTCTGCAACAAGCATATCGCCAAATGTCTTAATAAAGGACGTCGCGTTTCTTGTTTTATAGGTATTTTTACAATTGTCAAAGTAGTTGTTCTCAGAGAAGCAGTTTGCAGCACCTCTTAAGTCAATAATCTGACTTGTGTTATGCTTCTTTGAGGAGCCTGTATCCTGGAAATATGTATTGTAAATATGTACATTTCCGTCTGCTGCAAGAGGCTGTCTTGAAGCAACGTCCTCATACCAGTTGTGATGCAGGGTTACATAGAACTGCTCATCACCGCTGCCCTTGCCGAGAAGGTTGGTCTTATGACACTTTATGTAGTGGTTGTAGCTCATTGTATAGTACTGACCACGCTTGAAGTCACAGGAGCCGTCGCCCTCACTCTTATCGCTTGCAGTTGGGTTTGCACAGTAGCCGGGATAGAATACGTTATTATGTACCCATACTCTTCTGATAGGGCAGGTAATACCGTCATCACCCTGGAAACCGAGAGCATCCTCAGGATAGTTCTTAAAAGTAAGGTTTCTTACCTCAAAGCTTTCACCCGCGTCTGTAGGGCAGGTTGATGTCTGTGAAAAGGTGAAGCCCCAGCCGTTAATGGTAGCGTCATCACCGATACCCTCAATAGTTATGTTTTTTGCATACTTTGTAATTGCAAGATTACCGTTATCACCCTTTGAACCGCCAAGCTCGTTTGTTTTTGCATCATAAGGCGTAAGGTTCTGAGGAGGCGTTACTTCACCGATAAATCTGAATATAATAGGATGACTGTCTGTGTCAGTTACCTCACGGATAAACTTGTGGTTGTTGTTAAGGATATTGCCCACACCTGCAGTTTCTCTCGTCCAGGTTGCACCTGAGGATGAGGAAGCATAGGCAACGGGTGCGTGTCCCTCATATCCGGGGATCTCAACCGTATCCTTATTTTCATCTGTTACATATACAATAATTGCATTGTCTTTAGGTGTACCGTCATTGTTGTAAGCGCCCACACCCTGATTGTTATAGTTCCAGTGAGCATAGCCTGAACGGTCATAGGAATAAACCTGAATGCCCTTTCTTGTATGTACGGTACCGTCTGAAGCAGTGATTTCAATATCATATCTGCCTGCCTTGATACCCGGGATATCAACACGACCGTAGCCTGCTGTTGACGCCTTTCTTACAAGGTATGTAAGGTCATCGCCCTGAAGATACTCATAATCTGTTGCTGAGCTGAGCTTATAACCCACCTTTACATCCGGACTGTCGGGATTTGAGTCCGCCCATTCCGCATAGAGTGTTTCGTTCCAGCCTGCTGAAATTGATGGAGCGGCAAGAACGAGGTTTGTGTTAACCGCAGCACTTGATACAACAATGGTTGCTGCCAGTGCAGAGGCTAACAGTTTTCTGAAAAACTTCATTTTTTTAAACCCCCTTGTTTAAATTAGTTGCGGCATATTTAAGGGATAACATACGGATATGCCATTTGTCCGTATCCCCTTATATTAATATACGGAGAGCCGTTCGCCTTACACGGCTCCCCAATTAATAACGTCAGTGATTATTCGTACTACGCTTACGCTACATACTCATAACCCAAAGGTGCTAATGCACCGTTATATTCAGTGGAAATGCAAGCTGCCACTGAATATAAGAATAAGCACCCTCCGCCAAAAAAGGTCGGAGACTTACTTTGTTGGTTAAAATATTATTTATTTGTTAAATACTCGTCAATGGCAGCGGCGGCCTTTTTGCCTGCTCCCATTGCAAGGATAACAGTAGCAGCACCCGTTACGGCGTCACCGCCCGCATAAACTGCCTCACGGGTAGTAAGGCCTGTTTCCTCCTCCGCTATAATACAGCGACGCCTGTTAATTTCAAGCCCCGGTGTATTGGAGCTGATAAGCGGATTAGGTGAAGTACCAAGGCTCATAATTACCGTATCAACATCCATTGTAAACTCGGAGCCGGGGATAACAACAGGACTTCTTCTGCCACTCTCGTCAGGCTCGCCAAGCTCCATTTTAACACACTTCATACCGCATACCCAGCCGTTTTCATCAACAAGTATCTCTGTAGGATTGGTGAGAATATCAAAAATAATACCCTCCTCCTTAGCGTGATGAACCTCCTCAACTCTTGCAGGGAGCTGCTCAAGAGCACGTCTGTAAACAATGTGGCTCTCGCTGCCAAGTCTTAAAGCAGTACGTGCAGCATCCATCGCAACATTGCCTCCTCCGATAACCGCAACCTTTTTGCCTATTTTAACAGGTGTATCATAGTCCTCGTCAAAAGCCTTCATAAGGTTTACTCTTGTGAGGAACTCGTTAGCGGAAAGCACGCCGTTGGCATTCTCACCCGGGATACCCATAAACTTAGGCAAACCTGCGCCTGAACCGATAAATACCGCATCAAAGCCCTCGTCCTCAAAGAGCTGGTCAATGGTAATAGTTCTTCCGATAATTACGTTTGTTTCTATCTTAACGCCAAGCTTTTTTATATTTTCAACCTCAGCTTTAACAACCTTTTCCTTAGGCAGACGGAATTCGGGGATACCGTATTCAAGCACGCCGCCTGCCTTGTGGAGTGCCTCAAAAACAGTAACCTCATAACCCTTCTTTGCCAAATCTCCCGCACAGGTAAGACCTGCAGGGCCTGCACCGATAACAGCAACCTTCTTGCCGTTTGAAGCAGCGGCTGTTGCTGTGGTTATGTTATGTTCCCTCGA
>CALIRN010000131.1 GCA_938042265.1 uncultured Eubacteriaceae bacterium | reverse complement strand
AAGCCAGATGCTTGGCTGGAAGATTGCAACACCTGTATTTGAGGGTGCAAACGAAAAGGATATTATGGATACCCTTACCATGGCTAATGATTATGCAAACGGTACATGGGAGGATTTTGAAGCTAAGTACAAGGGCAAGATAAATGATGATGCATTTGCTTACCTTGATGAGCATAAGGATCATAGAGCAGAGTGGAGAGGCGTACCTGTAAACCATACAGGTAAGGTTAAGCTGCGTGACGGACGCACGGGTGAGGAGTTTGACAATGCCACAACAATCGGCTATATGCACTATCTTAAGCTGCACCACCTTGTTGACGATAAAATTCATGCACGTTCAACAGGTCCTTACTCACTTGTAACCCAGCAGCCTTTGGGCGGTAAAGCTCAGTTTGGCGGTCAGCGATTTGGTGAGATGGAGGTTTGGGCACTTGAGGCTTACGGTGCTTCCTATACGCTTCAGGAAATTTTGACGGTTAAATCCGATGATATTGTGGGACGTGTTAAAACCTACGAGGCTATTGTTAAGGGTGAAAATATCCCTGAGCCGGGTGTACCTGAGTCCTTTAAGGTACTTCTTAAGGAGCTTCAGGCTCTTGCTCTTGATGTAAGAGTATTAAGGGATGATGATACAGAAATCGAAATCAAGGAGTCTATTGACGATGTGGATGACCTTAATATCAATATTGAGGGTGTAGAGCTTGATGATGATGAGTCAGAGGATAAGGAGAGCCATACAATTGAGGATGTGCTTGATGACCTTAATGATGTTGATTTGGACGACATTGATGACGATGATTTAGATGATGATATAATTATCAGCGATGAGGATGTTGCACTTGAAAAGGATGTTATGGCTGACATTGCCGACATTGACAAGTTTGCGGCAGAGCTTGATGATGATGAGAATTAATATGAAGGGAGATATATATAATGGCTGCACAAAATAGTGAACAATCTATAGTTTTTGATTCAATTAAGATTGGGCTTGCATCTCCTGAAAAAATCCGTGAATGGTCAAGGGGCGAGGTTAAAAAGCCTGAAACCATCAATTACAGAACTCTTAAGCCTGAGCGCGACGGTCTGTTCTGTGAGAGAATATTTGGACCAAGTAAGGACTGGGAGTGTCACTGCGGTAAGTATAAGCGTATCAGATATAAGGGTGTAGTTTGTGACCGCTGTGGTGTTGAGGTAACAAAAAGTAAGGTAAGACGTGAGAGGATGGGTCATATCGAGCTTGCAGCTCCCGTATCTCATATATGGTACTTTAAGGGTATTCCAAGCCGTATGGGTATTATACTTGGCATCAGCCCCAGAGCGCTTGAAAAGGTGCTTTACTTTGCAAGCTATGTAGTACTTGATCCGGGTGAAACAGGTCTTATCTTCAAGGATTTACTGACAGAACAACAGTATAGAGAGGCTTGCGATAAATACGGCTGGAATGCATTCAGAGTTGGTATGGGTGCAGAGGCTATTAAGGAGCTTTTGCAGGGCATAGACCTTGAAAAGGAGTCGGAGGAACTAAAGGCCCAGCTTAAGGACAGCTCGGGACAGAAAAGGGTAAGAATTATTAAAAAGCTTGAGGTTGTAGAGTCCTTCCGTACATCGGGCAATAAGCCTGAGTGGATGATACTTGACGCAATCCCCGTTATCCCTCCTGACCTCCGTCCTATGGTACAGCTTGACGGCGGACGCTTTGCCACCTCAGATCTTAATGATCTTTACAGACGTGTAATTAATCGAAATAACAGACTCAGAAAGCTCCTTGAGCTTGGTGCGCCTGATATTATTGTAAGAAATGAAAAAAGAATGCTGCAGGAGGCTGTTGATGCCCTTATTGATAATGGCAGACGCGGACGTCCTGTAACGGGACCGGGCAATAGAAGCCTTAAGTCGCTTTCGGACCTGTTAAAGGGAAAGCAGGGACGTTTCCGTCAGAACCTGCTTGGCAAGAGAGTTGACTACTCAGGCCGTTCTGTTATCGTCGTAGGTCCAAGCCTTAAGATTTATCAGTGTGGCTTGCCCAAAGAAATGGCTATTGAGCTGTTTAAGCCTTTCGTTATGAAAAAGCTTGTTCAGGACGGCAAGGCGCATAATATAAAATCAGCAAAGAGAATGGTTGAAAGACTTCAGGATGACGTTTGGGATGTTCTGGAGGAGGTTATCAGGGAGCATCCTGTTATGCTTAACCGTGCGCCTACACTGCACAGACTTGGTATTCAGGCATTTGAGCCGGTACTTGTTGAGGGACGTGCAATTAAGTTGCATCCACTGGTTTGTACAGCTTACAATGCTGACTTTGACGGTGATCAGATGGCTGTCCATGTACCTCTTTCCGTTGAGGCACAGGCAGAGTGCCGTTTCCTGCTTTTAGCACCTAACAATCTGTTAAAGCCTTCAGACGGTGAGCCGGTTACCGTACCTACACAGGATATGGTACTTGGTATTTATTATCTTACCCTTGACAAGGAGGGTGAGCCAGGCGAAGGCAAGGTATTCAAGGACGAAAATGAGGCAAGAATGGCATACGATAACCATGTTGTAAGCCTTCATGCAAGAATTAAAGTAAGACGTACAATGGTTATTGACGGTGTTGAAAAGAGCGACATTGTTGAAACCACTGTAGGACGTATTATATTTAATGAGATTATTCCTCAGGATTTAGGCTTTGTTGACAGAAGTATCCCTGATAATATCTTTAAGTATGAGATTGACTTCCTTGTACGTAAGCAGGAGCTTGGTAAGCTTATTAAAAGATGTATTAACAAGCATCCTTCTACTGAAACGGCTGTTGTTCTTGATGATATCAAGAGTCTGGGCTATAAGTTCTCTACGAGAGGCGCTCTTACCGTTTCCGTATCCGATATGGAAATTCCTTCGGTAAAGGAGGAATATCTTGCAGAGGCAGATAAGGAAGTAAGCAAGATTACAAAGATGTTCAGACGTGGTCTTATGACTGATGAGGAGCGTCATAAAAAGGTTATCGAGGTTTGGGAGGCTGCCGATGATAAGATTACACAGGCACTTCTTGCAGGTCTTGGTAAATATAATAATATATTCATGATGGCACACTCAGGTGCCCGTGGTAGTAACAGGCAGATTAAGCAGCTTGCAGGTATGCGTGGTCTTATGGCAGATACATCAGGTCAC
>CALIRN010000130.1 GCA_938042265.1 uncultured Eubacteriaceae bacterium | reverse complement strand
AGGGCACGCAGGAGAAGGTTCAGCTGATTCTGGTCATGAGCCGGGCGGCAAAGCTTTATCTGCTTGATGAGCCCATAGCCTCTGTTGAGCCAAAGAGCAGGGATTTTATTATAAAAACCATTATTTCGGGCTGTGACGGTGAAAGCGGTGTGCTTATTACCTCGGCTATTGCGGCCCAGCTTGAAAAGATAATTGACGAGGTATATATTATCCATAAAGGAGAAATTAAGCTATCCTCAACGGCGGAGGATATTATGCGTGACTACGGTAAAACCGTAAGCGGCTTTTACAGGGAGGCTTTCAGATGCTGACGCTTTTGAAGTTTGATTTAAAAAACACATGGTATAAAATATTTGTATATTGTGTTGTGCTTGCGGTGAGCACCGCTATTGCCATATATTTCTGGAGCAGTGCCTTTGAGAGTTTTTTTAATAACGATAATTTTTACTGGATTACCATTTTCAAATTCGGCTCTCTTGGAGTTTGCGGAGCAATATGCTGTATATGTCTTATAATGACATTTATTACGCTTGCCCAGTGGTTTTCACAAAATTTAATGGAGGAGGAGGGGCATTTTATGAATATGCTGCCCGTCAGCAAGGCAAAGCTGTTTTCCTCAAAAACCCTTGCCGCCTTTATATGGAATGTTGTGCTTATAGGCTTTATGCTGCTTTGTGTATTGCTGTTTCTTATGTTCGGACACAGGCTTGAGCAGATAAATGACATTATTGCCGACCTTATGGGTGGCAGTGATGACAGCCTGCATTTGGGGCATTTGCTGGCTCTGTTTGGCTTACTTATGGTAATACACTCAACTTTGGTTACAATACTTGCCTATACCTCCGTGTGTATAGGGCAGCTTGTTAATTTTGGCAGAAATATATTGGTTTTGCTGGGCTTTATAGGCATAGGTCTGGCGGAGTCAGTTATAGGTGCGGTAATTGCTTACATACTGGGAGTGTTTAATTTTGGCGATTTAACCTCTCTTACGGGTATGGTTTCATATTTCAGTGCTTTCTGCATTAAAATGTCTGCCGTAAGCCTTATTAACGCCATTATAACCTTTGTATTGGGCATACATCTTTTAAGCAGCAGAATGAATATTGGCTGACACATTGACAAATATAATTAACTGTGATACAATGTTTGTATTCACAGTTATTTTTTTGAATTTGTATTATATTTTTAAGGTTGGTGATTTTTTTAATGGACGGTAACCCGTGTGACAGTTGTAGGTATTATTTAATAGAGATTGACGTGGAGTAAGAGGTATAGCCTGCTTTGGATGTAGTAAAGTATGTGTTGTGCCTTTTTTGCGTATAAGAAATAAGGCATTCAGAGTTTTGATTAAAATTATTGTTTAATTGGAGGTTTTTATTTTGAATACTGACACGTTGATATGGCAGCTTATATTGCAGGCAGTACTTATTGCAGCAAATGCAATATTTGCCTGTGCTGAGATAGCTGTAATTTCTATGAATGATGCCAAGCTTGATAAGCTGGCGGCTGAAAAAAACAAAAATGCTCTCAAGCTGCAAAAGCTGACGGATCAGCCATCTAAGTTTTTATCCACAATACAGGTGGCAATTACTTTATCAGGCTTTTTGGGAAGTGCATTTGCGGCTGATAATTTTTCGGAATATCTTGTAAGTATTTTTGCCGGTTTTGGCTGGGATAAATATATGTCACTTAAAGCCCTTGATGCTGTATCGGTTATACTTATAACTCTTGTGCTGTCCTACATTACGCTTATTTTCGGTGAGCTTGTACCTAAGCGCGTTGCTATGAAAAGGTGTGAGAAAACGGCGCTCGGTCTTGCAGGCATATTAAGCTTTGTTTCAAAGGTATTTGCTCCTCTTGTGTGGTTTCTTACCGTCTCTACCAACGGCATTTTAAGGATGATTGGTATTGATCCCAACGAGGAGGACGATGAGGTAACCGAGGAGGAAATTCGTATGATGGTGGACGCCGGTACGGAAAAGGGTACCATTGACTCTGACGAAAAGGAATTTATCCAAAATGTGTTTGAGTTTGACGATACCGATGTAGGTGAAATCTGTACCCACCGTAAGGATGTTGAAATTCTTTGGCTTGAGGACGGTATGGAGCTGTGGGCTGAAACCATTAACGGCTCAAGGCATACAAAGTTTCCTATTTGTAAGGAAAATACTGATGATATAATAGGCGTACTTGATGTTAAGGACTATTTCAGAATATCCGACAAGTCAAGAGAGAGTGTTATGAAAAAGTGTGTTGAGGAGCCGCAATTTGTGCTTGAAACCACTAAGGCTGACGTTATGTTTGAAAAGATGAAAAAGTCAAGAAATTATTTTGCCGTTGTTTTGGATGAATATGGCGGAATGTGCGGTATAGTCACTCTTAATGACCTTGTCCAGCAGATTATGGGAGAGTTCCTGAACGAGGGCGAGGAGGACTTAGGGCAGGAGATAGAAAAGCTTGATGAAACCACATGGAAGATTATGGGTGAGGCGTCCATTAAGGATGTATGTGAGGAGTTACAGGTATCAATTCCGGATGATGAATATGATACCTTTGGCGGGTTTGTTTTCGGTTGCCTTGGCTCAATCCCCGATGACGGAAGCCGTTTTGAAATTGAAGCAAACGGTATGAAAATCAGTGTTGACGATGTAAGGGATCACTGCGTTGTAAATGCCTTTGTTTCCCTTATTTCTCATGAGGAGGCTGCTGCCGCCGATGAGGAGTAAATATCAGGCTGTGAGAAAAACAATTTATAAATGACTTTGTGTTTCGGGCAGTCTGCCCCTTTGCTTTTACAAAGGGGATTTTTTTATATTATCGTAAGTAAACCTCAGGTCAGTGTATCGAATTTTTAACACACTGACATTTAACTGCGTACGGGTAATCTACCGGAGCAAAAAATCATAAATCATTTTTTGCTCTGATAAGTTTACTATTGACACTCCCATTAGGGCAGGGTTTATACTGATTACAGAATTAATTCTAAGAGGTGATAAAATGCTGATAAGCATTGGACAATTTTCAAAAATCTGTTCCGTAAGCGTAAAGACGCTGCGGCATTATGACAAAATAGGTCTTTTGAAGCCTGCCAGTGTGGACAAATTTACGTCTTACCGTTATTATGACGAGGGACAGCTTGATATTATGCTGACCATAAACAGACTTAAGCGGTACGGCTTTTCTTTGGCGGAAATTAAGGCATTTATCAACGAAAGCAATAAAGGAGTACTCTTTTCAAAATTAAAGGATCAGGCGGAGATTATACAGACGGATATTGGACATAGGACAATGCTTTTAAATGAGCTTAATGGCATTATCCGAAATTTTGAAAGGACGGGAAAAATTATGGACTACAGTAATAATTATGAGATAACATTAAGGACAACGGAACCGATGCCGATTTTAAGCAGCAGACAGAAAATGTCTGTTGAGGATTTTGGCAAATACTACGGTCAGCTTTTTACAAAAATTGCCCGAGAGGGTATTACAACAGAGTGTACTGTGCTTGCCGTTTATCATGATGAGGAGTTTGACGAAAGTAGCAGTGATATTGAGGTAGCAATAGCAGTTAAGGATAAGGATAAGGCAACAAGGATACTGGAGGGCGGACTTTGTGCCGTAACCACACATACAGGCTCCTATGCAAACCTTACTGAGGCATATGCGGCAGTAGTGAAGTGGATAAATGAAAACGGTTATGTTATTGCGGCACCGCCATACGAAATATACCGTAAATCCCATGTGGATAATATACCTGTTGAGGAGTGGGAAACGGATGTGTATTTTCCGATTAAGCAAAAGTAAATATATAAACTGAAATTACAAACAAAACAGCTCGGATCTGAATTTTTGATCCGAGCTGTTTATAAATATAAATTACTTCTTTCTTAATGAATTAAGTATTGCAAGCAGAGCAACTCCTACATCAGCAAATACCGCAAGCCACATATTTGCATAGCCGCAGGCTGCAAGCACAAGCACAGCAAGCTTAATTACAAGTACAAATACAAGATTTTGCCTTGCAAGATGCATGGTGTTTTTGGCA
>CALIRN010000129.1 GCA_938042265.1 uncultured Eubacteriaceae bacterium | reverse complement strand
TTTTCAAAAGGAGTATTTCCGAGCTCCTCAAGAAGCTTTTTATTGTTTGCGGCGTCACTGCACGGCTCGCCTGCATAGCGCGCCGAAAACACTCCCGGCGCACCGCCCAGCGCATCTACGCACAGTCCGGAATCGTCGGCAATCGCAACAAGTCCTGTCGCCTTGCAGACGGCTTTGGCTTTAATAAGTGCATTGCCCTCGAAGGTATCCGCATCCTCAATTATAAATATCTTATATCTGTTGCGGTATGGCTTAATCTCTATATTTTTATTGATTATATTTCTCACCGCATCAATCTTTATTTCCCTGTCACCCTCATTACGTCTTACATAAATAATATCGGGATTATTGCCGCTTTCAAAGGTTTCACAGCTGATACATCTGCCGCAGGGTGAACTTTTTCCCTCCTCGCAGTTAAGGGCTTTTGCAAAGGTATTGGCCATGGTACGCTTGCCCGTCCCCCTTGCACCGTCAAAAATATAGGCATGATTTACCCTTTTATTCTCAATTGCCGTTTTAAGGCTTTTGATTATTCTTTCATTTCCTATAATGCAGTTAAAATCATACATAGAGCATTACCAATCCAGAAGCTTGTCTATTTCGCTTAAAATTGCACAATGAATCTCATCAGCACTTTTTAAAGCATCAAGCATCCTTATACGGCTTTTATTGCGCCTTGCAAGGCTTACGTAGCCGTCATATACTCTCTGATGAAAATTGAAATGCTCGGATTCTATCCTGTCCAGTTCAGCCTGCACCCTTTTACGCTTTAAGCCGTCCTCAGGCTTAAGCCTTAAAAAAAATGTTATGTCGGGCTCCAAATCATCAACGGCATAGCGGTTAAGATTGCGTATTCTGCGTTCACCTAAACCTCTGGCATAGCCCTGATAAACAAGGCTGGAATCCAAAAAACGGTCGGAAATAACTACACCTCCGTTTTTTAGAGCAGGCAGAATAATCTGGCTGACAAGCTGCGCTCTTGCGGCAGCATAAAGCATGGCCTCAGTCATCTGACACATTTCGGAGTTATTTTTATCAATAATGATTTCCCTTATTTTTTCACCTATGGGCGTACCACCGGGTTCTCTGACACATACTACATTGTAGCCCCTACTGTCCAGATAATCCCTAAGCATATTAATCTGAGTAGTCTTTCCGGCACCATCAGTACCCTCCATAGTAATAAATAAGCCCGACACAGCCGCACCTCCGATAGAATAAAGTTAAACTTAATTGTACACATTGCATTATAACACATTTTATGCCGGCGGGCAATAAATTTTATTTATCATTGTTTTTACAAAGCAAAAAGGCTCCGGATATATTTCAATCCGAAGCCAAAAGCTTATAAATTATCCTTCAACAGGGAATTTATACTCATTGTTAAGCGCCTTTTGTAAAATAAGAGCCGCATTGTTTGCCGTTAAGGTATCAGCGTCAATAACCATAATGTTATTAATACCCTGTGCAGGCATAAGTGATTTGTCATTTGTAAGCACAAACTGAAGAGTTAATGCCGCATCATTTGCCGTTACCATACCGTCACAGTTTGCATCGCCCCAAAGACCTTCAACAGCATTTGCGTTAACCGTAATGTCACTGAATGCAGTTGCATTATAACGCACCTTGTCGCTTGTATCCTGTGCGGCAGAGGTAGCAAAGCCAATATAGCAAACATCAGGAAGCGTTACATTTTCAAATACCCTTAAGGTATACCATGTATTTCCGTCTGTGGAGGCAGATACCGTTACGGTATTGCCCTCTCTTATTATACGTCCGTAACCATGATTTGGCTGTACATCTGCTCTTGTAATGGCAACACCCAGTGTATTTGTTCTGCCGCCCTTGGCAATTATCTGCTCAACAGCCGCACCGTCAGCAGTCCTTGCCATAGCCGTAAGATTTTTAGCCTTAATGCTTTCACCGCTTATATCTGTAAGTCCCTCAAAATCCTCACCCTTAAGATATGTAAGGGCCGCCATATAAAATTCGGCACTTGGATCAAGGCTTGCTCTTACCATAAGACCGGTTTTCTGGAAGTAATCAATCTTGGCAATATTATCAATTTTTGCCGTAAACTCAAAATCTCCGCTTACCTGCTGATAGTTGTAATGGAAAGCATCAGGCTTTTGCTCACCCGATGTATTTGTATAACCTATACGTCCTGCACCCTGTGAATAAAGAGTACCCGTCTGTACGTCATAATTATCCGCACCGGCTGCGCCTACACCGCCAATATCGGCAGAGGTAAAGCCCTCCAGATTATCCGTACCCTTTACAACCGTAACAGGTACGGCAGGGGTATAATTTCTGCCGGAATCAGCCTCCATTAAGCAGGCGAGATTGTATATGCCCGTATCCTGAGGAGTAAATGTATACTCTCCGTCAGCAACAAGTATATCATTAAGATAAACCTTAGATTTAACAGGTTCATCCAATGTTATTGTGTATTTATCACCGCTTAAAAGGATTGTATTGCCCTTTTCAGCCATTACATTATTACCGTTTTCATCGGTAATTGCAGTAATAACGGAGTGTGGTACAACCTGCTCGGAAGTAACAGCAATTACACCATCATACCATTCTCCCACGAGAATACCTGCATAAACCTCAATCCATGAATAGCCATTGAAATTGCTTTCTTCATCTTCAATTAACGTGCAGGAGTCACTTGCGTCATTTGGGTTAAGACCATACTTTATCTCAAATTCATCAGGCAAACCGTCATTATCAGTATCGGTTATATCCGATGTAAAGGTTTCGTTATCCCAGCCGCCAGCCTCAGCCTCACTGTTAACAAATGAGCCTGTACCTCTGATAAGCTCAAGAGCAAGACGCTGATCCTGAGGGTCACGATGAAGGCTTGCACCTGCGCTTGTGTATACTGCATTAAACGCTTCTTCAGCAGATGTAGCTTCATAAGGTACGGCAAGCTCCACAGGAGCTGTAAGCTTTGTGTATGTACCGTTAAAGCCCTCCTCATTATTGGCAGTTGCAGACTCGCTTGATGTAATAACATTATCTGCCATATAATACGAGCCCTTATATGTACCGCTTGCATCACAATCAAAGCACTGGTATTTAACCTTTTCAAGTGTTTCGGGACCGGGCTTATAGTAGTTGCCTACAAAATTCATTTGACCTGTACCACGTTCACCGCCGTAGGTGGAGTTGTGTCCCCAGTCATAAACCACATTATTTGCATAATCAATTTTATTTTCATAACGTATGCCGTTGTAGTCAAAGCCTCCCTCAAAGCGTGGGTTTCTTGTACCATTATGCGCCCAAAGATTATGGGTATAGCTTACCTCATAACCGTTAAGAATAGAGCCCATACCGTGCTTTGCCTCAGATTCACCCGAGCCAATTTCAGGCTCACTGTTTAATACGCCGTTTTTATCAGGCATGGCAAGTCCTGACGAAATAATATTATACTGAATACTTGAATTAAGTATTTCCTTAGCCGAAAATACCTCATCAACCCCCCAGCCAAAGGAGCAGTGATCAATTACAATATACTTACCTGACGCCGTTGCTGCATCAAGGTCATAGCCACCGCCAAGACGGAAACGCATATATCTTACAATAATATTTTCACCACTGAACTTCATTGACGAGCCTGCAATTGTAATGCCCTCACCCGGAGCTGTCTGACCAAGCAGAGTTGTATTGCTTGTTACATTCATTCTCCTTGAAGCCTTTGGAGCACTTTCATCAATATGAATTGTACCGCCTACGGCAAATACAATGGTACGGGGAGCAAGTGCATTACCGTCTGCACGGTCCTTTCTTAAAAGACCGTAGCGCAGTGAGCCTGGCTGAGGGTCAGATACGCTGTCAGTAAGGTTTGTAACAACATATACATCACCGCCGCGGCCGCCCTGTGAATATGTACCGCCGCCCTCTACCGATGGAAAAGCAGGAGTAAGCTCAGCCTTTGCGGGTGTAGTAACAGTGGATTCAAAAATCCTGAACGGTGTATTTTTGGTAGCAGGCTTACTTGCATCATAAGCAACTACGCGTATGTAATACGTTGTTTCAGGCAAAAGGCTGGCTGTTAAAGGTGTAGTTATCTGGTCCTCTAAAAAGAAAGTATTTTTATTGTCATCCTTAAGCTGCTGTGTTATCGTTATTTCGCCTGTATCAGGGTCCACAGCTTCAACATCTCTGATACGGGTAAGTTTTTTGCCGTGATTAAAGGATGTGGTACTGTCATCAATCCATTTTTCACCGTCAAGAGAATACTGTACCTGATACGCCGTTGCAAAGCTTGTGGCAACAACAGTTGTGTCAATATATGCAGCCTTGACAGCAGTGCCGGTTGTAACGGTATCAACCAAAGGGTCTTTTACATATATCGGATACTCCGTAGGCGTATCAACGATACCCATAAGTACATTATGGTCCGACTTATTGTCATTTTTTACTGAGTTGGATTCACCGTCAGGCTGCCAACCGTCATACTCTATAATCATACCGCTTGTTGGGTTTGTCCAGCCTCTTGTCGGATTACCGTTTGAATTAGTCTGTCCGTCTGCTTTAAGTGGATTAGCCTTAATTATGTTGCCCTCCTTATCGACAGCAGGCCATGTAAGCACAATGGCGTCACCGTTTCCGGCATCAATATCAATCTGCAAATCCTCAGTATCCCTGAATGTATACTGACTGTCTGTTGTATCCGCAACATCGTAACGCGCATAAACAGGCACCGATACCGTAGAAATCAGCATAACTGCCGCTAAAACGGCAGCAAGTCCCTTTTTCTTCATAAACTCATTCCTTTCTTTATGTAAATATATATTTAATAATATTATAACACATTTATCAATGTACGTACAGATTTTGTTTAATTTTATTAGTTTTTAACAAAAATTTTATTTCTTTTTTGTATATGATAAACATTAAAGCTATTTTGCTTGCATTACTGATTTGTATTGCAATACCCGTTAAATCCGTTGCAGAAATTGATACCATAAACAAAATTAATGAAGAAAAATACTGGTGGGCAATGCTTTATCCACAGCTTTGCGGCAACGGAGATGCACTTGAAAAGGAAGATACCGAGGTAACCTTAAAAATTTTAGAATTGTTTTCATAATACAAAAGCGGCAGTTTTTTCTGCCGCTTTTTATATATCAATAATATTCGTGTTCTGCTGTTGCTGCGTACTCAGGTTAAATTAATTATCAGGAATTTACACGACCAAGATACTCGCCTGTACGTGTATCAATTTTAATAACCTCACCAACATTTATGAATAAAGGTACGTTAACCTGTGTACCTGTTTCAACAGTAGCAGGCTTTGTTGCACCTGTAGCCGTATCACCCTTGAAGCCCGGCTCCGTATCCGTAATTTCAAGCTCTACAAATGTAGGAGGCTCTATACCGAAGATATTGCCGTTATAGCTGAGTATTTTAACAACCTCGTTTTCCTTAACAAACTTAAGCTTGTCCCCTACATCATTAGAGCTGAGAGCAATCTGGTCATAGGTTTCAACATCCATAAAGTTGTAAAGGTCACCGTCCTGATAAAGATACTGCATATCCTTTCGGTCGATAAATGCCTTGGGCATCTTCTCTGTTGGGCGGAAGGCCTTTCCAACCACTGCACCTGTTACAACATTTTTAATTTTAGTTCTTACAAAAGCTGCGCCTTTACCGGGCTTTACATGCTGAAATTCAAGTATTTCATATACATCACCCTCATATTCCATAGTAACACCGTTTCTAAATTCACCGGCAGAAATCATAATCTGTTGTCCTCCTTGCGTATGTTTAAAGTCATATATGTTTCATTGTACTTCATATTGGGTTATATTTCAAGCATTTTTTCAATATTACCCGATATTTTTTTCAATATAATCCTTTAATGCCATAAGACCGAGACAGTAGCCATAGGAGCCGAAACCACAAATTTGTCCTATACAGACGGGTACGGTAACACTGGTATGTCTGAATTCCTCTCTCTTATGTATATTGGACATATGTACCTCAATTACGGGCAGATTAATTGAAGAAATGGCATCTCTTATTGCATAACTGTAATGAGTAAAAGCGCCGGGATTAATTACAATACCGTCAATACCCTCATAATAGCAGTCCTGAAGGTAATCAATAATTTCACCCTCATGGTTGGACTGAAAAAAGGTTACGTCAATTCCACCAAGGACAGCGGCATTTTCCTTTATAAGCTCTTCAATATCAGCCCAGGTTTCACTGCCGTAAACGCCTCTTTCCCTTATGCCCGTAAAATTAATGTTTGGTCCGTTTACTACGCTTATTTTCATACTTATCATACTCCTCTGCTATTATATTTAGTGTATCCTCCATATTAAGCTTTGATACATCT
>CALIRN010000128.1 GCA_938042265.1 uncultured Eubacteriaceae bacterium | reverse complement strand
ATTTTTACTGCTGTCATCGGACTTGATCTTAGCGATAGACTGTGTGTAACTGTGTCCGCACTTGGTGCAGGTGTAGGTTACAGAGGTGTCTTTTCAGTAGGTGTAAGTGGTCGTATGGATATGGAGATAGCTTATCAGCCATGGAAAGATGGTGCGGGAACAGTTGAGTTTTCTCTTAATGTAGATATTGATCTTGCGATTATTCCAATATCATTTAGTGTTGCTTCAATAAAGCTTGGTATGTTCTATACAAAGGATTATATTCCAAATTCTTGGGTTGATTTTACAGATGTATCCAACTACATAGATTTTGATAACTATCTTGCAACAATGTTAGCACTTAACAGCGAAGTTAATAATATGCAGGGAACAATGTCGGCAGTAGCAAGGGCAAAAGGTAATAATATATTGGAAGAACCTTTGATGCTTTTGGCGGCTGACAGTGGGGATGAAAATACAATAGTTACAAGTGAAAAATCCGTAAGAGGTTCTTTGAAGCATCCTAAGCCTTTGATTTTACCTTTAGGTGGTGACAAGCAGATTTTATTCTACTTAGGCGATGATAGTTCAAGAGCAGATTATGACTGTCAGGCAGTATATTATACAATATATGACGGAAATAACTGGACTACTCCTTTAAAACTTGATGACAACAGTACATACGATTCTGACTTTTCAGCAGCATCAATAGGAAATGACAGAGTAATGATTGTATGGGGAGATTCAGATAAGGTATTTGGTGATAATATTTCAAATGTACCTGAATATCTTAACAGTACAAATCTTAAATATTGTGTATTTGAGGCTGATGGTACTAAGGGTGAAAATACAGAGCTTACTTCTGAAGATAACTTTAGCAATAATATGCCTGTGATAGTTTATGATGAAGTAACAGGCAGAATTTTAATAGCTTATGCTGTTACAGACTATAATGATACAAGAATTGAATTTGCTTATGATAGTATTGATGATTTAAACAGGTTTATAAATGATGCTTACAGCACGATAGCTTATAAGATGCTTGATTCTTCATTTAATGAAGTTATATATGGTACAAATGAGGTTTCATATTTAAATTATGAAAACAACTATGGCAAAGGCAGTCTTGATAATCAGAGATTTGCTGCTGTTACACTTTCAAATACAGAGGAACAGCTTAATATTAACGAGATGAGTATTAATTCATATGATAAGAAAGCATATCTTGTATACACTCTTGATACTGACGGGGATTCATCAACAACAGAGGATATGGAGATTTATGCAACTGTAATCAGCTTTGAGGATAACTCCTGTATAGGACCTGTAAGAATTACAAATAACGATGTTTATGATAGTAATCCACATACTGTTAAGTATAATGATGCGGTATGGTTATATTGGAACAACGATAACAATATTGTTTATACTAATTTTGACAATGCTATTGAAAGCAATACCGTTAAAAATTCTGACGGTACTTATGAAATCCCAAGCAGTAATCTTAATGTCTATATGCTTCAGGAGGGTGCTGATGCAGCATCAACATTTACAATTTCTCTTGAACCTGACGGATATGTTTATATGCTTTGGAATCAGCTTGAAAATTTTGATGACGAAAATAAAGAGATTGATGAAAATGATCTTTATGGAGCAGAGTCAACATCAGCCTTTGTAACCAAGCGATCAATTTATATGAGGGTATATGATCCTCAGTATGAGAAAGAGATAATTAACGATGAGGAAAACGGTGAACATATTGTTTATACAGGAAAGTGGGGTTCTGCTGTAAGAATAGATGAGCCTTTAGAGGGTGATGTACATTACAATGAACAGACATTTTCATCAAAGTATACAGAAAATGCTGTTGTTGCTTTCAGGAGATATATCCTTGTAGATAATGGACAGGGAGGTAAAAAGGAATCTGCAAACAGTGACCTTGTTATTCATAATTACAGGCTTATAAGTACTCTTGATATAGGTGAGGGAGATGTTTACATTTCTCCTGAGCATCCATTTGAGGGCGATGATGCAATATTGTACATTAATGTTAAAAATGTAGGTGTTCTTCCATCGGATACAGTTACTTTCAGTGCAACTATGGAGGATGATAAAGGCAATGTGACTGATCTTGGAACTAATACATTTAATACATATATTGCTACAGACAGTACAGTTGTGGGGATGCTTGCCTTTAATATGCCAAGTGATACTGAATTTATTAAATTCCATATTAAGGCTTGGGAAGATGATTTAGTCGAAAGTGCAGTTAAATATGACTATGTATTTACATCAGAACCTGAAGTTGAAATGCTTAATGCAGAAATTCAAAGAGTAGATAATGACAGTGCATATTTTGACAGTGTTGTTATTAATAATGGTAACAAGGCAACAGGAGATATGACATTGAGGATTGCGGTTGTTGATGATGTTATTTTAAATGTGCTTAAGGGAAATGACAATAAGTACCAGGAAATTTTAAATATTCCTGTGGAATCGATTGAACCGGGAGAAACCGTTGAATTGAAACAGCTTGTTGATATAAGCGAAATTTGGGGTGACAGTAAGACTGCAAACCTTTATTTAAGCCTTAACAATGCGGATAAAACGTTGTTTTCGGATGATATTTCGTTAAGTAAGTTTAGTGATGGAGATATTGTTATTTCTGATATTGTAATCAATAACGGAGATACAGCACCTATTGAATTAAATGAGGCCGATTGTGCATATCCTAAGGTGAAAATTACACCTAACGGAGCTGATTCAAATTATAGTCTTGAATATAATATTGAAGATCCGGAAATTGCAAGGGTTGATCCGTCAAGCGGAAAGATTACAGGTATTAAGCCGGGAACAACAAAGCTTATTGTAAAGGCAATAAGACAGGATTATAGTTATTTTGTTGATAAAGACGGTATTATGTATAATCCGGATGGTTCTGTTGTAAAATTCGATGAAAACGGAAACGTATTAAATCTGTTTGAGGCAGAAAGCGGATATGTTGCAATGACTAAGGAATTTCCTGTTATTGTAAATTCTCTTGATATTAAGGAAGTTATTACAGAGGCTGCAACAGAAACCACAACAGAAACTACAACAGAAACCACAACTGTAGCTGTATCATATTCAGGCAGTGGCGGTGGCGGCTCATCAAGCATTAAGGCTTCTGTTACTACCGAGGCAGCAATCAAGGTTAGTACAGAATCAGCAGTTGAAGCTACAACAGAGAATGCAGTAAATAATTTAGAAAGCAAAGATGCATTTATTGATATTTCAGAGCACTGGGCAAGAGAAATCATTAATGCTATTGCAGAGAAGAATATTGTAACAGGTTATGAGGATAATACCTTCAGACCTAATAACAGTATTACAAGAGCGGAATTTTTAACTATTCTTTATAACAGTGGTCTTGCTGATACAGCAGATATTGATAATGACACAGCATTTGCAGATATTACAGGTGATGAATGGTATTATGATTACATTAAATGGGGTGCTGCAAATAACCTTATTGTAGGCTATGAGGACAATACTTTCAAAGGAAACAATATCATTTCAAGACAGGAAATGGCAGTTGTAATAAGCAAATTTATTAAGCTTGCAGATATTAAGCTTGATGAAAGTGAAGCAGTTGAATTCGATGATGCAGATACCATAGCATCTTGGGCTAAGGAATATGTTGAAAATATTTCAGCTTACGGAATTGTAAAGGGAGATAGTAATAATTGTTATCTTCCAAGTAAGGATTTAACACGTGCTGAAACAGCAGTTGTTATAAATCAATTAATTAAATAAGAAAGTTTTGATATTATAATGTCAGTATTTTCTTATAAAAATGTGAAAGGAGGAAAGAGTATGAGTGAAAAAGAAAAAAATCTCAATGTAGAGCCTAAGCTTGAACAAGTTAATGAAGATGAACTTGATTCTGTTGTAGGCGGCAAGGGATTTACAGTAGCTAAGGAAACTGTTATTGGCGGAAATAATAAGATTAAAACTAATTCATCTTCATTTTTATGATTGTAGATTACAGAATGATTTAATGGGAAAATCCTATAAAATGATTTTCCCAATTAAATCAAATGGTTTTATTAAATATGGCAAATGGAGATTTTAATTATGGACAGAAAAACTTTAAAAACAAATGCAAAAACAAGTCTTAAAAATTGTAATAAAAATCCATATATTATAGCTTTAGTTTATTTGATTGTATTATCAGTTCTTTCGTCAATTTCAGCATTTACAGGAAAAAGTGAAAATCTATCCGCAGGCAATAGTTTAATTACTTTTATTGTTGAATTAGTAAGCTTTACTCTTACTGTCGGGTTTACATGGTGGACACTTTCAATTGTAAGGGGAAATGACGATGTAGGGGAATTTAAGCTTGCGTTTATTAAAATTATACCGGTTTTCCTTGTCAGCCTTATAAATTCTATAATAATTATTATTGCAACGATTATATTTATTATACCAGGTATTATTGCTGAGCTTGGTTTATCAATGACTACACGCTGTTTAAGGGATAACCCTGACTCAGGATTTTTTGCGGCAATTAAGAAAAGCTGGAGAATAATGAAGGGACATAAGTGGGAGCTTTTTGTTCTGCAGCTTTCATTTATACCATGGGCTATTTTAACTGTAATTACAGCCGGTATTGTAGGTGTTTACACCTTCCCTTATATGGGAACTACATTTTCAGAGTTTTACGAATCAATTAAGGAATAAAATAATATTTAATTCATAAATATTCTCATTTCAGTTTATGTGGAATGAGAATATTTTCTGTAATATTTATGTTTAAGGGGAATGCGGATTATGAAAAAATTTATAGCATTAGTATTATGTTTTTCGATGTTTAGTATCAATGCGATAGCGGCTGCAGATACGAACCATGTGCAGGATGTATTGAAAGCTGTTTATGAAAATGATTCCTTTGAAATAGTGGATATTATACATACTACCGATATTCATGGAAATGCTGAGGAAAGCGGCAGTTATATGGGCTATGGAAAGATAGCGGGATATATTGACAGTGTAAGGAAAGAAAATGATAACACGTTAGTTCTTGATTCAGGTGATACATATGAGGGACTGCCTTATTCAAACATAACAAAGGGTGAAAGCATTGTGCCGATTTTAAGGGCAATAGGCTATGATGTTATGACTTTGGGAAATCACGAGTTTTCATATACTACAGCAATAAGAAACAGTCTTTTGCAAGCGGCAGGAATACCTGTTGTATCTGCTAACATAACAGATGATAATGGAAATCTCCTTTATGATGAATACATAATAAAGGAAATCGGAAATATTAGAATAGGTATTTTCGGTCTTACAACTGAGGGTACAAAGACTTCTGTGATTAGTGAAAATGTGGAAAATATTCAGTTTCAAAATGCGGAGAAAAGTGCAAAAAAGGCCGTAAGTGATTTAGAGGCCCAAAACTGTGATTATATTATTGCTCTTACACACCTTGGAAGTGCTGATACCGAAGGCAATGCAAGGCTGTTGACGGAATTGACCTTATGCTTGACGGACACAGTCATATTATAAATGAGGGTACAATGTATGGTGATACTTTGCTTGTAGCAAGCGGATACTATGGAAATGTAATAGGAAGGGTTACAATAGAGTTTGATAATAATGAGGTTGCAGACACTAAGGTAAAAATAGTTACGGCAGATGAGCTTTCGGATATAGAAAGCAACAAGGGAGTAGACAGTATTGTTGCTGAATATACAGAAAAGGCTAATGAATTCTTTGATACTGTTATAGCTACAACCGATATAACATGGGTTGGAGATGCGGCTACAGCAAGAACACAGCCAACACTTCTTGGAACATTTATTGCAGAAAGCTACAGAGATATAGCAGATGCTGACATAGGTATAGTAAATGGCGGAGGTGTAAGGCAGACTGTTGAGGCGGGTCAGGTTACAAATAAGGATATATATGCAGTTCAGCCTTTTGCCAATACAATAAGCGGCTATTATGTAAAGGGCAGTGATATTATTGCAACATTTAAAGAAAGTCTTGGGCAATGGGGAACAGGTGAATTTTTGCAGTTTTCGGGAATTAAGGCTGAATATGACAGCAGCACAAAGGAGATTTTAAATCTCTCTCTTGCTGATGGTACTCCAATAGAGGCTGATAAAAAGTATAAGGTGGCTACAAGCAGTTTTGTGGCAACAAACAAGGATTTTCCTGAACTTAGTGTAAATGCAGAATATATTACAGACTATGGAATAGACTATGAGATTACTCTTAAATATATTGAAAAATACAGTATGACACCTGTGCCCGTCCTTATTATTGACAGAAACGGCAATTTTACCGAAATAGCCACTGATATTACAACCATATCAGAAGCAGTAACCGAAACAGTATCTGAGGCATATATAAATCCATTTAAGGATATCAAGGAAAGTGATTGGTTCTATGATGCTGTCAGAGAGGTTTATATAACAGGTCTTTTCAAGGGCGTTAAAGAAGATGAATTTGCACCTGATAAACCACTTACCAGAGGAATGCTTGTGACTGTGCTTTATCGTGGAGAGGGTTCACCAGTATACAGAGGAGAAAGTAAATTTGATGATGTAGATAATAATGCTTATTATAAAAATGCAGCTGTATGGGCTGAGAATAACGGAATTGTAAAAGGAATTTCGGACAGTGTGTTCGCTCCCGACAGCTTTGTTACAAGAGAACAGACTGCTGCAATATTATATCGTTATGCTTATTATAAAAACTATGATATCGACTTAAAAGGCGATTTAAGCATATTTTATGACAGTAATGAAATATCATTTTGGGCAGAGGAAGATATGAAATGGGCTGTAGGCAGCGGAATTTTTTTGGGAGATGAAAACAATGTGCTTAACCCTATCGGTTTTATAACAAGAGCTGAAACTGCTTATGTTATTTACAGATTTAACGGGACCTGTTGACAAAGTTGATTTTTTACAAATTCAAACAGTGCCTCCAGGTATAAA
>CALIRN010000127.1 GCA_938042265.1 uncultured Eubacteriaceae bacterium | reverse complement strand
ACTCAAGTACGCCTGAGTAAACTCTGAAGAACGCAAGCTTACCAACGAAAGGATCGTTCATAATCTTAAATGCAAGAGCTGCAAACGGCTCATCATCTGATGAGTGCTTTTCAATAACGGTTTCCTCATCACCTGGGAGATGACCCTTAATAGCAGGGATATCCGTAGGAGCAGGCATATACTCAAGTACGCCGTCAAGCAACTTCTGTACACCCTTGTTTCTGTAAGCTGAACCGCAGAATACCGGTACAGCCTCACAAGCGATACAAGCCTTACGAAGAGCAGCCTTCATCTCATCAATTTCAAGGTCGCCGTTTTCAAAGAACTTGTCCATAAGCTCCTCATCGGTTTCGGCAATAGCCTCAACCATCATTTCTCTGTACTCCTGAGCCTTATCTGCCATATCAGCAGGGATATCCTCGATAGAAATATCCGTACCGTTCTTATCATTGTAGATGTAAGCCTTCATCTCCATAAGGTCGATAAGACCTACAAAATCGTCCTCAGCGCCGATTGGGAGCTGAACTGCGATTGGGTTAGCACCGAGCCTGTTCTTAAACTGGTCTAAGCAGTTATAGAAATCGGCACCCATAATATCCATCTTATTAACGAAGCACATTCTTGGTACGTGATATCTTTCAGCCTGACGCCAAACTGTTTCGGACTGTGGCTCAACGCCGCCCTTAGCGTCAAATACGGCAACAGAGCCGTCAAGTACACGCAGTGAGCGCTCAACCTCAACAGTGAAGTCAACGTGACCCGGTGTATCAATAATGTTGATGCGGTGCATAGGGCCCGCATCAGGCAGTCCGTGCTTTAACTGCCACTGAGTAGTTGTAGCCGCAGAGGTAATTGTGATACCTCTCTCCTGCTCCTGCTCCATCCAGTCCATCTGTGCTGTACCCTCGTGGGTATCACCAATCTTATATGTCTTACCGGTGTAGTATAAGATACGCTCTGTAAGAGTTGTCTTACCTGCATCGATGTGCGCCATAATACCGATATTTCTGGTTAATTCAAGCGGACACGCTCTTTCTGACACGATTATTCCTCCTTTTCAAACAAAAATTATATATCGAATATTACGTAAATATTTTTTTCTTTGAATAAATTCTTTACGTTTAACTAAAGAATCAAATTTTGCAGAAAAAAATTGCATTTACTTTGGCTTTCTTTACGCTGCGCCTATTTCGGCTTCGCCTCCATTGACGGCTTACACGCTAAAAGCCAACCCTGCGGGATGTAAACATTTTTTTCTTTGAATAAATTCTTTACGTTTAACTAAAGAATCAAATTTTGCAGAAAAAAATTGCATTTACTTTGGCTTTCTTTACGCTGCGCCTATTTCGGCTTCGCCTCCATTGACGGCTTACACGCTAAAAGCCAACCCTGCGGGATGTAAATATTTTTTTCTTTGAATAAATTCTTTACGTTTATTACCACTTATAGTGTGAGAATGCCTTATTAGCCTCAGCCATCTTATGAGTCTCATCCTTCTTCTTAACAGCGCCGCCGGCATTGTTAATAGCGTCCATAATCTCATTGGCCAAACGTGCATCCATAGTCTTTTCGCTTCTCTTTCTGCTGTAAACGGTAAGCCATCTGAGGCCGAGAGCCTGTCTTCTTTCAGGCTTAATCTCGATAGGTACCTGATAAGTGGCACCGCCTACACGACGAGCCTTAACCTCAAGTACAGGCATAATGTTGTTCATAGCCTCTTCAAAAGCCTCAAGTGCAGGCTTGCCTGTCTTTTCCTCAACCTGTGCAAATGCAGAGTAAACAATTCTCTGAGCTACGCCCTTCTTGCCGTCCAGCATAATGGAATTAACGAGCTTTGTTACGGTCTTACTCTTATAAATTGGATCCGGTAAAACTTCTCTCTTTGAAACATGACCTTTTCTTGGCACGATTCTTCCCTCCTTAATCATAATCTTATTAATTCATAGGTACTTTCGGCTTTATTAAGCCGTATTCATGCCTGTATTACCAAATCCGTCAAACGTACAGTAACGCAATAACAGATATAAAATATTATCGGAACCGCATTCCGACTGCTGTGCTCATTTCCATCACACAGCACCCTGCTAAACAGGGCAATATAACCAGCCCGTACTGCGTACGGGTAACCTACCGCCGCACAAAAGCATAAAACCTTTTTGCTGCGATAAGTTATAATACAAGCACTTTAATTTTTGAAATACTCTTTGCGAAATAATTTAATTATTTCTTCTTGGCACGCTTAGCACCGTACTTGGAACGAGCCTGCTTTCTGTCAGCAACACCTGCTGTATCAAGAGTACCTCTGATAATGTGGTAACGTACACCGGGTACATCCTTTACTCTGCCGCCTCTAAGGAGAACAACACTATGCTCCTGAAGGTTATGACCCTCGCCCGGAATATAAGCTGTTACCTCAATGCCGTTTGAAAGACGAACTCTGGCAATCTTTCTCATAGCTGAGTTAGGCTTCTTAGGTGTAGCAGTCTTAACAGATGTACAAACACCACGCTTCTGTGGTGAGCTCTGATTTGTCTGCTTCTTCTTAAGAGTGTTAAGACCCTTCTGAAGTGCAGGAGCAGTAGACTTTGTAACCTTGTCATGTCTGCCTGTTCTTACTAACTGATTAAATGTTGGCATTAACTTGCACCTCCTATTTTAATATTCTGCCATTGCGTTGGGCATATACGCCCACACAATTAATGATTATATCACCGCAAAATGCCAAAGTCAAGACGGTTTTTGCAGTTTTTGCAACATTTTAACCAACGGAGTAAATTCCAGCCGTTGGCATTTATATGACCAATGTCTATAAGTACCTTATGCCATCCCTTTTACAAAGCTCTGTAAATCCGTTTTGTTCCACATATTATGTAAGCTCATCATTATATGCAGCCAAAACACACTCAATATTTTTTGTCACTGCAGTCAGTTGTAACTGCAATATCATTATTAATAAGCTTTTCCGTACCCAAAACATAAATCAGTTTTCAGTCATACCTTTCCTTTAAATACTTCACCCTAACAGAGTAGACTGTAATGAAATTACTCAGGCTGTCGGTTTCAATACCCAGCTTTTTAAAAGGCTGACAGACTGTCAATAAAGCCCATTTTCAAAGTGAAAATGGGCTTTATTGACAAGTTAGAGGGCAGATCATACAATCGCCCTGCCGAATTTACATATTCACAACCCTGTCCAATTCCCTTTCCGCCAGCTCAAGCACCTGTTCCGCCCTGCCAATTGCAGCTGCCTTTTCACTTGCGGTTTCCTCCAGGTTATCTGCGGGAATATAAACCCTGTAAGCGCCTGCGGCGGCAGCGGCCTCAACCTTTTGCTTAACGCCGCCCACAGGCAGAATATCTCCCTTAAGCCCTATTTCCCCCGTAAGGGCAATATCTCCCCTTACAGGTATTTTATATACAGCGGAATAAACCGCAAGGAGCATTGCCGCCCCTGCCGACGGTCCGTCCGTCACATGGCTTTCCGGAAAATTTATGCTGATATGCCAGTTTTCCCTATTAAAGTCCGTAAGCTGTTCCAATACCTCAAGAACATTTTCCGCAGATTCCAGAGCACTGCCCCTGCGCTGCAGAGTTGAGGTACCACCCTTTACCTCCTCGCTGACGGCAACGCCTCTTACGCTCAGTCCCTTACCGCCTCTTTGTGCAGCGGCCTCAATTTTAAGCACTCTTCCGTTTCTTCCGTAAACCGCAAGACCGTTAACAATACCAATTCTCGGTGCGGAGCTGAGCTTTGGCTGAAAACGTTTGACATAGCCGCCCTCACTGAGCACCTCCTTAACGTCACCCTCGGTTATGCGGCTGCGTCCCTCCGCAGAAGCTGCAGACCATGCGTCCTGTACAACATTTACGCTGTCACGTCCGTTGGTGCAGTAATTTCCTATTATAATAGGAACATTTTCATCAAACTCCGCGCCCAGCCTCCGGCAGCTCTGCCTTGCTATCTGCTCTGCCTGACAGCTGCCCAACTCATCAAAAAATATTTCACGGCAGCGGCTCCTTAAAGCGGGAGGCAGCTCCTCGGGGCTTCTGGTGGTTGCGCCGATAAGCCTGAAATCCGCAGGCATACCGTTTTTAAAAATATCATGAATATACTTTGGTATCTCCCTGTTGGTTTCAGAATAGTATGAGCTGTAAAACCGCACCCTGCCCTCCTCCAGTACCTTTAAAAGGCGGTTAAGGTGATAGCTGTTAAGCTCTCCTATTTCATCAAGAAACAGTACGCCTCCATGCGCCTTAGTTACGGCGCCCTCTCTGGGTCTCGGAATACCCATGGAGCCATAGGAGCCCGCACCCTGATAAATAGGGTCATGTACCGAGCCCAAAAGAGGGTCTGCAATGGCTCGTTCATCAAACTGCATAATGGTTGCATCTGCCTCAATAAAAGGGGCATTCTCCTTAAAGGGTGTTCCCCGTGACTGCTTTGCCAAAGTCATTGCTACCCTTGCCGCCGCCGTTTTGCCTACCCCAGGAGGACCGTAAATTATAACGTGCTGCGGATTTGGACCGCAAAGAGCGTTTGTCAGCGCTTTCATACCCCTCTCCTGCCCGATAATATCCTCAGGCTTGGCAGGCCGCAGAGTTTCCGTAAGAGGCCTTGTCAGGCTTACCTCACGAAGCTTTTTTAAGTGCGCCGCCTCAAGGTTAAAGTCGGGTTTTGAGGCTTTTGTATTTCCCCTGTCCTTTATTGCACAGGAAAAATACACAATCATAACTATCGTTGCCAAAAGCTGTAATACAGCAAGAAATATATAAATCATTGCTTTTCCTCCTTTTGGTTATTTTTACCGCAAAGGCGGAAAGCTATACATTTAATGGGGCAGGAAATAGTGTTTACATTTACTCCTCCGTAGGACTCATCATAGGTATAAAAATATCTCTTTCCTTTTCAGCATCGGCCTTATTTTTATTAAATGCCATATCATAAAACAGCATTTGCGAATGAATACTCTCCTTACCCCTTTTATCCACCCGTTTATAAGTACCGTCGCTTTGCATAATTCTTGCCTTAACGGTATCCGAAAGGGTAACGTTGAGAATATCAAGGACCTCCCTCTTAACCGCCTCATCCTCAACGGGAAAGGCAACCTCAACACGTCTGTCAAGGTTTCTGGGCATCCAGTCGGCACTGGCAAGGTACAGCTTACTGTCTCCGCCGTTTTCAAAATAATAGATACGGCTGTGCTCAAGAAATCTTCCGACAATGCTCGTTACCCTGATATTTTCGCTTACGCCCTCAACGCCGGGTCTTAGGCAGCAGATACCCCGTACCACCAGCCTTATTTTAACGCCTGCGGAGGCTGCCTCATACAGTGCCCTGATAACACCATCGTCAACAAGTGAATTCATTTTTGCCAAAATAAGGGCAGGCTTGCCTTCGCTTGCATTATCTGCCTCACGCCTGATATTTTTAATAAACATATCTCTTAAGCCTGTAGGCGCAACGGCAATTTTGCTGTAATTAAAAGACCTTGAATAGCCCGTCAGCACATTAAACAGCTTTGAAACATCAGCGCCGTAGCTCTCCTTGGCGGTAAACATACCCATATCGGTATAAAGCTTTGCAGTTTTATCATTATAGTTGCCTGTGCCCAGATGTACATAACGGCGGATACCGTCCTCCTCCTTACGCACTGCCATACAGGTTTTACAATGTGTCTTTAAGCCTACAAGACCGTATACAACGTGACATCCCGCCTTTTCCAGCTTTCTCGCCCAGTTTATATTATTTTCCTCATCAAAGCGTGCCTTAAGCTCCACAAGTACGGTAACCTGCTTGCCGTTTTCGGCAGCCTGAATAAGCGCACTGATAATTGGTGAATTACCCGACACTCTGTAAAGCGTCTGTTTAATTGCAAGCACTTGGGGATCAGCAGCGGCAATTTTAACAAAATTTACCACACTGTCAAAGGACTCATAGGGGTGATGCACAAGCACATCCCTTTCCTTAATAACCTCAAACATATCCCTATCCTTAAACGCCTTTACGGCAACAGGAGGCATTGGAGGGTCGCAAAGATCAGCGCAGCCCTTTATGCCTGACACGGCAAAATAAACGGTTAAATCAAGGGTTCCGCTGATTTTGTAAATATCATCCTCATCAAGCGAAAGTCTATCCCTCAAAAAGCCAAAGGCATTGGCGCTGATTTCCTTTTCCACTTCAAGACGGACAGGCTCGCCCCACTTTCTGCGCTTAATTGACTCCTCAATTTCCACAAGCAGGTCATGGCTGTCCTCCTCATCAATTTCCAAATCGGAATTTCTTGTAATTCTGAAGGCTGAAGCGGAAATCACCCTGCAGCCCTCAAAAAGCTTGTCAACAAAATGCCTGATAATTTCTTCAAGGAGGATAAATTCCCGTCTGCCGCCGTCTGCATCCGGCAGCTCCACAAGCCTGCTCACAACGCCGGGCACCTGTACCACCGCATACATATCCTCTCCCTCAAGCTCCACAATAAGGTTAAGGCTCTTGTTTGCAACCAAGGGAAAGGGTCTGCTGCTGTCAATTGCCATAGGCGTAAGCACAGGGAACAGAGTTGTATTAAAGTAATGCTTTGTAAAATCCCTCTGTCCCTGAGTAAGCTCGCCATAGCGCTTAAACACTATATTATCAGCCCTAAGCTGCGGCAAAAGGCTGCGGTTTAAGCAGCTGTACTGCCTTGTTACCATCTCATGTGTTCTTTTTGAAATTCTTTCAAGCTGACGGGCAGGAGTAAGCCCTGCAATATCCTTTTTTGTCCTGCCTGCATAAACCTGCTCCATAAGCCCTGCAACCCTTACCATAAAAAACTCGTCCATATTTGAGGCAGTAATTGCAAGAAACTTAAACCTTTCCAGTATGGGATTGGTCTTATCAAACGCCTCCTCAAGTACTCTTTCGTTAAATTCAAGCCAGCTCAGCTCTCTGTTAATATATAAGCTGCTGTCGGTTAAATCTGCCATCAAATCACGCTCCTTTTATTAAGCACAGCCTTAATACCATATACATCCGTAAAAAATTCATTTTTGGAGTTAAAGCTCCACTTTTCCAGCTCAATATCCTTGTAGGTAACAAGAGTTACAATCAGCTCATTGCCCTTAAGCTTAACGTTTATATCCTCATATTTTTCGCCATGGCCGCTGTTTACCGCAACCGCAAGCCTTAAAATTGCACACAGCTTTGATACAAGCACCCTGTTTTCAGGGCTGAGCTCCGCATACTCGCTGTATTTCATATCAGGCAGCATGGAACCATGGTAAAGGGCGGCTGCGGCAATAACTCTTTTTTCGTCCTCATTTACCCCCACTATATCAAGTCCGTTAATAATATGATAGGAATGTATATAGTGAGCCTTAGGATTAATAAACTTACCCACATTGTGGAGAATAACCGTCATCTGCAGCAAAAACCTTTCCCTCTTGTCAAGACCATGCACCTTTTTAAGCTTATCAAACATCATAAGAGCACATTCCTCAATTTTATCCAAATGCGCCATATTCATATCAAAGTGCCCCGCAACCTGACGTGCCGCCTCAACGGCGCACAGCTCATAGTGCTTTTTAAGCCGGTTGTATTTATCCGGCTGCAAACTGTCCCAAAGCAGAGCATCGCCTGCGGTTATGGGCACCGCAACCATTTTGTCGGTTTGAGCATACTTTAAAATGCGGTTATAAATAAGCAGCGCAGGCAAAATTATCTCCTGCTTGTCAACGGACATATTAAGGCTTTCGGCAAGCTCCGCAGGGCTTTTTTCCTTAGTCTGCTTGTAAAATGCGGAAAAATCCGACTTATTTATTTCTATAAGACCTGCCGTACTTTGACCGTTGCAGAAGTTTGAAATAAGCTCCACATCATAGCCCGTTAAAATAACGCTTGTTATACGCTTTGGCAGAAAGGCAACAATGTTGTCCAAAAATGGGCGCATATATTCCCTTACGACAGAGGGATATTTTTCAATACCCACCATTTCAAACATTTCACTGAGCCTTAAGCCGCCTATTTTAATTGACTGTGTATAGGTAATACACGAGTTTTCAAGCAGGGATATGGTAATATTGCCTGAGCCCAAATGTACTACCACAGCCGATTGGATATGCTCCTTGGGCAGTATATTAAACATAAGTGTATTAATGTAGTTTTTTTCCTGGCTGTCATCGGCAACGGTCAGGTCAAGCCCCGTTTTAACCTTAATCTGATCCAGTACATACTCCCTGTTGGTGGCCTCTCTCACTGCGGTAGTTGCAATGGTTTGTATTTTTTCGGCGCCGTACTCCCCTGTAACCTGTATAAAGCCGTTAATTATATCGGCAGTTTTGCAGATGCTTTCAAAGCTGATTTTTCCGTAATGGAAGGTGTCCTTACCAAGACTAAGCGGATAATTAAGCGCATCTATGATTTTTATACCGCCACCCTTTTTCTCCGCTACCTTTAAGCGAAGCTCATTAGACGCTATTTCAATTACAGCGGCAATTTTTTTATTCATTATACTCACTCCCTCAAAAAGCATTTTTGCGTTTAGCTGTATAATTATCTCATATTACGACAATACAAAAAGCCAAAATCTGTTATATTTTTGTAAACCCCCTGTAAAATCAGTCGCCAAAGCTTACACCGATACTTCTGGCAGAGGCAACAACCTCATTATCAGGCGGTACACACTTAAGCTTGCCTGCCACCTCCGATAGGGGCACGGGTACAACCTCGTTATTGTGCACACCTACCATATAGCCGTACTGTCCGTTTTTGATAAGCTCTGCCGCCTTTGTACCAAGTCTGGTGGAAAGTACCCTGTCATATGGTGAGGGACTTCCTCCGCGCTGAATATGTCCGGGGACCGCTACCCTTACCTCATGTCCCGTTGCCTTTGCAATATCGTCCGCCACCCTATAGGCAATGGAGGAATAAGGCATTTCAGCCCTTGCTGCCTTAAACTCCTTTTTGCTCATTTTACTTTCCTCAAGTGAAATGGCTCCCTCTGCAACAGCCACAATGGAAAACACCTTTCCGTCCCTTGTCCTTTTGTCAATAACCTCAGTAATTTTATCAATGCTGTACGGAATTTCAGGGATAAGCACCACATCGGCGCCGCCTGCAACGCCTGCGTAAAGGTTAAGCCAGCCCGCCTTATGTCCCATAATTTCCACAACAAGAATTCTGCCATGGGAGGTTGCCGTTGTATGGAGCCTGTCAATGACATCGGTTGCAACATCAAGGGCAGAATAAAAGCCAAAGGTAATATCCGTACCCCAAAGGTCATTATCAATGGTCTTGGGCAGGGTAACAACATTAAGTCCCTCTCCGCTTAAAAGATTGGCTGTTTTATGGGTTCCGTTTCCTCCTAAAATCACAAGGCAGTCCAGATCCATCTGCCTGTAGTTTTTCTTCATGGCGGCTACCTTATCAATGCCGTCCTCGCCGATAACACGCATCTCCTTAAAGGGTTGCCTGGAGGTACCGAGAATAGTGCCGCCTAAAGTAAGTATGCCTGAGAAATCTCTCTCTTTCATAACCTGATACTTACCCTCAATAAGCCCCTTGTAACCGTTTTTTATACCATATATTTTAACATCTTTGCCAAACTCGGCGTATAAAGCCTTTGCAACGCCTCTTATTGCAGGGTTTAAGCCCTGACAGTCGCCACCGCTTGTAAGTATGCCAATCTTTTTCATAATTATGACCTCCCTGTATTGTATTTTATTAAAGGATATTGGTACTTCTGCCGAATGTAACGTTAAGTACTCACCGTTTTTTAATCGGAGAGCGCTTACTCTGTTGGTTAAATTTTATCACAATGCAAATTTTATGTCTACCCTTTGAAAAGTATAGTTTGTGTAAAAAAGGGACTGCCGTAAACGACAATCCCTTTTGTCCGATTTATTAATTAAAGCTTTGCAGCAAAATCCCTGCCAAACCGAACAGCCTGCTCATATTGCTCCTCAGAAGGCTTAAACATAACCCTCAGTGCAGGCAGAGGAGTTTTAAACTTAAGCTGCTCAAACCTTGCCTGAATATTGTTTGCCGCCTCGCCCGACCAGCCGTAGGAGCCGAAAGCCGCAGCGGCAAGACCCTTATTGATTGTTGGGTTAAGGCCTGCAAGCACACTTGCCGCAGGAGGCACCATATCATTCACGATAGTGGGTGAGCCAAGGACAATACCCTTTGCCGCAGAAACGGCAGCAAGCACCTCCGCTGCGGGAGTCTCCTCAAGGTTAAAGAGCTTAACCTCTCTTCCGCCTTCCTCAATACCCTTTGTAACTGCCTCTGCAAGCATTTTGGTATAGCCGTATGCCGAAGCGTATGCAACCACAACATACTCGCCCTTTTCAATAACTGACCACTGTCTGTAAAGGTCAAAATACTTTTTTAAATCCTTACGCAGCACAGGGCCGTGTCCTGGGCAAACAATATCAATATCCATTTTTTCAACCTTGTCAAGAGCCTTTAAAACGTGCTCCTTGAAAGGACCCATAATACAATCAAAGTAATATTTGTAGGCATCGAGGAAATCGCCCTCTATTAAATCATTGAACACCCTGTCATCAGCATAATGACACCCGAAGGAGTCACAGGTAAAAAGCACCTTTTCCTCCTGCAAATAGGTATACATTGAATCAGGCCAGTGCAGGAAAGGTGCAGATACAAAGCTGAGGGTTTTACCGCCCAAGTCAATGGTATCTCCCTCCTTAACAACCCTGCTGTTAAACTTTTTATTGGTGATTTCGCCTAAAAACTTAATTGCCGATACGGAGCCTATAACGGTAATATCGGGGTTTAACTCCAAAAATTTTTCAACAGAGCCGCTATGGTCAGGCTCGGTATGGTCAACAATAAGATAATCCAGCTTTTCGGGATCCGTAACCTGCTTAACTCTCTCAATAAATTCATCAAAGAACTTATCCTTTGCAGTTTCAATAACGGCAGTCTTTTCACTGCCCTTAACAATGTAGGAGTTATAGCTTGTACCGTACTCTGTTGTCATTACAATATCAAACACACGCAGGTCCTTATCTATGGCACCTACCCAATAAACATCATTTGTAACATTAAGAGGTTTAAACATAATTTATCTCCCTTCGCAGTAAAAATAATTTCTAAATAATAATTATTATCGCACCATTGCTTTGAATTGTCAATATTATTTTACTGCAGGAACCGGCAAGATTATTTTACCTTTTTTCAATAACATATAAATTTCCACTACAGCGACTTTAAATACTCCACTTCCTCAGACGTTAAATGTCTGTATTCGCCCTTTTTAAGGGCACCTATGGTAAGCCTGCCCGTAGCAACCCTTTTTAGCTTTCTTACGGGGTGTCCTATTGCATCACACATTTTTCTTACCTGACGGTTTCTGCCCTCATGTATCATAATTTTAAGATACACTCTGTTATTATCACGCTTTGCCACAATAAGCCTTGCCTTTGCAGTCCTTCTGCCGTCAATTATCAAACCGTTTTCAAAGGCTTTTATCTCATGTGGTGCAGGCTCGCTGTCAACCACCGCAATATAGGTTTTGGTAATATTGTGCTTGGGGTGAGTCAGCTTATATGTCAAATCTCCGTCATTTGTCATAAGCAAAAGTCCTGAGGTATCATAGTCAAGCCTGCCCACAGGATAAATGCGCTCATTAACATCCTTTATATAATCCATAACCGTAGGCCTGTCAAACTGGTCATGTGCGGTGGTAACACAGCCTTCGGGCTTATTAAGCATAATATAGACAAGCCTTTTCCCCTTTTTTACCACTGCACCGTCAAGGGTAACGGTATCCTTTTCATCATCTATTTTTGTGCCCGGGACATCGGCAGTCTTACCATTGACTGCAACCCGACCCAACAATATCAGCTCCTCACATTTTCGTCTGGAGGCAACATCCGCCTCCGCAAGAAACTTCTGTAATCTGATAAGCATAATAAACTCCTTTACAGGGTAAAATAAATTTTTTTATCATACTATTCTCTTAAACTTCTTTTCAAGCTCATACCTGCTCATTTCAATAATGGTAGGTCTGCCATGAGGGCAGTTAAAAGGGTTTTCAAGCCCAAGCATCTGCTCAATAAGCGCCTTTGCCTCAGTAAAACCGAGTCTGTTATTGCCCTTAACCGCAGCCTTACAGCTCATGGTAGCAAGAGCGTCAAGCTTGGTTTCATATATACTTTTAAGGTTTTTATCCCTTAAGATATCAATAATGTCCATAAAAAACGAGGTGCCTGCAGGATTATCAAAAACAAAGGGCACCGCCCTTAAGGCACACGCCTTCGGACCAAGCTCCTCTATTTCATACCCAAAGCTCTCCAAAAGCTCCCTGTTATCCTCCACAAGCCCCTTTTCAGCCTCGCTGAGATTTACCGCAATGGGCTGTAAAAGCATCTGACTTACGTTTTCCCCTCGGGTAACCTTTTGTGTAAGTCGCTCATACAGCACTCTTTCATGTGCGGCGTGCTGATCAATCATATACATTTTATCATCCTGTTCAACTATCCAGTAGGTGTTGAATACCTGTCCCACAATTTTATAATGGGTAAAAAACCTTCTTACAGGCTCACTCTTCGGGTTTTCAAAAGGCTTATTTTCAGACGGAGGCTCACCTATAACGACAGGCTTTTCTTCAGGCTTTGGCTGCGGCTTATCCGTATTTATAGGAGTATCCTCATAAACCCTGTTTACAATACCCGCAAAACCGTCCCCCCGAGCATTTGGCTTATCTGTCGTATAATCCTCCGCAAAAACAACTGCCTCCTTTTTCTTTTCAGGGACACTGTAAACAAAATCCTTTTGACCGTCAAAGTCGATTGCTCCCTGAGCAGGCCCCGGCTGCTCCTTTTTTTCGGGTTTGCTCCACTGAACCCGGGGTATAAGCTCCTGCGCCTTTAAAGCCTTTGTAACGGTATCATACACCAGCTCATAGATAAAGTCCTCATCAGAAAACCTTACCTCAAGCTTTGTGGGATGTACATTTACATCAACCGCATTTTTAGGCACTGTAAGGTTAAGTATAAATACGGGAAATCTGCCGGTCATAAGTCTGCCCTTATATGCCTCCTCCGCCGCATTGCTGACAACCCGACTTCTTACATATCTGCCATTTATAAAAAAGCTTTCATAGCTTCGGTTTGCTCTTGACAGCTCAGGCTTGCCCACAAGTCCCTTAAGGCTGTAGCCCTCTCTTGACAGAGCCGCATCCGCCATTTTTGATGCCTGCTCCTTACCGTAGATATGGAAAACCGCCGTTTTTAAATCACTGTTGCCTGATGTTTGCAGCATAACATTGCCGTTATTAATATATTTAACGGAAATATGAGGGTGTCCCAGTGCAATTCTGTTTACAACCTCTGCCACATAGCCGCTTTCCGTTGCAGGCTTTTTAAGAAACTTTCTCCTTGCAGGAGTATTGTAAAACAGATTTTTTACGGTAAATACCGTACCCTGCTCTGCCGCCGCAGGCATTTCGTCAATTACCCTGCCGCCGCTTAATTCAATCTTTGTACCCTCGCTGTCCTGCACTGTTTTGGTAATCATCTCCACATCGGCAACAGAGGCTATACTGGAAAGCGCCTCACCTCTGAAGCCCAGTGTCAGTATATCCTCCAAATCCTCAAAGGTATTAAGCTTGCTTGTGGCATGGCGCATAAAGGCGGTGCGTATTTCATCTTTTGGTATGCCTCTGCCGTTATCGGTAATCCTGATAAAGCTGATGCCGCCCTCCCTAATTTCAACGGTAAGCGCAGTGGCTCCCGCATCAATGGAGTTTTCCAAAAGCTCCTTTACAACGGAGGCAGGACGCTCAACCACCTCGCCTGCAGCAATTTTATCTATTAAATTATTTTCAAGTAAATGTATTTTATTCATAGCCTGCTTACCTTTTCCTTAAGCTCATACAGCTTGTTAAGCGCTTCAAGAGGCGAGAGCGTATCAACGTCAAGTCTGCTTATTTCACTGCCGATTTCACTGAACCTCAGCTCCTCCTTTTTAGGCGCCTTCATTGTATATTCAAAGTCTTCCTCCTGATTAACGTAATCTGCCGCACCTGCGCTTATATTATACTGTCCCAGCATTTTAAGTATTTCATCGGCTCTGCCGGTTACGCAGTCAGGCACCCCTGCAAGCCTTGCAACGTGAACACCGTAGCTTCTGTCGGTACCGCCTCTTATTATCCTTCTTAAAAATATTACATCATCTCCCTGCTCCTTTACG
>CALIRN010000126.1 GCA_938042265.1 uncultured Eubacteriaceae bacterium | reverse complement strand
CGGGGCCGCCGAGCAGAAGGTCTTGCAGGCCGGGGCCGAGGAAAACCGTCTGCTGCTTTCAGGCGGAAGCGACTTCCATGGCAGCAACAAAAAAAATCTGGATCTGGGCACAGGCTACGGAAGCCTTGCGGTCCCCTTTGAAATACTGGATAAATTAAAAGGAGCATTAAATAATGGCTAAGGACGCAGTAAAACTAATAGCACAAAACAAAAAAGCCTATCACGATTATTTTATACTAGAAACCTATCAGGCAGGTATTGCTCTGACTGGAACCGAAGTAAAATCCCTACGTGCCGGCCGCTGCAATTTAAAGGACAGCTATATAAAGATTGAAAACAGCGAGGCAATTATAAGAGGTATGCATATAAGCCCCTATGAACAGGGAAATATTTTCAACCATGACCCCATTGCAGACAGAAAGCTGCTTTTGCATAAATCGGAAATAAATAAGCTTATAGGACAGATTACCACTCAGGGGCTCACACTTGTCCCCCTTAAGATTTACTTTAAAGGCAGCCTTGTTAAGGTTGACATTGGTGTTGCAAAGGGTAAAAAGTTGTATGATAAACGGCAGGATATAGCAAAAAAGGATCAGCAGCGAGAGGCTGCAAAGGACTTTAAGCAAAATTTAAGAGTATAGTTAAGCAATGGAGCTTCCCTTTTCAGCGGTAGCTCTATTTTTATTATAACGATACTAAGGAGGCAGTTATGCAAAGCAGAAAATCGGGCGCGTCCCTTATATTAATCAGTGCGGTTCTATGGGGTATGGGCGGCATAGCAGGTCAGCTTGTTTATGAAGGCTCAGATATTACAACTCCGTTTCTTATAGAAATCAGAATGCTGTTTTCAGGCATAATTCTTACGGTAATTGCATTAAAAAGTGACGGCAAAAAAATATTTAACATTTTTAAAGTAAAAAATGAGCTTTCCATATTTTTATTTTACAGCATAATGGGTAATTTTCTTGTACAATACTCTTATTTTGAAGCAGTTCAGTATTCCAACGGAGCAACGGCAACCCTGCTGCAATACATATCACCTACAATGGTAATGCTTATTATTGCGGTCAATAAACGTCAGGCACCTGACAAAATTCAGATAATATGTGTGTTTTTAGCACTTTTAGGCTTATTTTTAATATCAACCCATGGCAGTGTAAGCTCTCTTTCCATATCTTATGAGGCTTTACTGTGGGGGCTGATAAGCGCAGCAGCTCTTTCAATAAACAATATAGCTCCCGTCTGCCTGTTAAAAAAATACGGCTCCTGTGCGGTTGTTGGTCTTGCAATGCTGACAGGGGCACTGATAACACAGCTTATATTCAACCCCTTTGCTCAAAGCTATGAAATATCGCCTAAAATATGGGGTATCATCATGTTTATACTGATATTTTCCACTACAATACCCTTTGCGGCATTTTTATACGGCATAAAGATTGTAGGCAGTACAACAGGCAGTATTTTAAGCAATATAGAGCCGCTTACAGCTTCGCTTGTATCAATATTATTTCTTAATGCAAAGGTTACAGGGTTTGATTTAACAGGGTTCTGTCTGATAATAGGTGTTGCAGTTGTCTTAACTCTTTGTGATAATGCAAAAAACAGGCTGCAAAAAATTACATAATTAAAAGAGACTCAGCCAAATTGTAAACACCGATAAAAGTATTTAAATGGCGCTGCAGACATCAGATAATCCGGATATATCTCCCTAAATACAGCACGTCTTAAAAACGGTCGGCTTTATCACCCCTCAACAAATCCATTTTTTAAGGAAAATGGCGGTTTGAAATTAATATTTCAAACCGCCATTCTGCTTGTCTAATCCGTTTTATTAAGTAAATATATTACTGCCTGCAAAACGTTTTTATTATCCGTTTACCAATGTAAGTCTCATAATATTCGCCGCATTCGCAATGATGCCTAACGGTAAAGGTTCATTAATTGTCATAATACATTTTTTATTTTGTAAATTCATTTTCAGCACTCTTCACTTCTGTCTTATACTCCGATAAGAATAATCCTATCAAAATCAAAACCGTTCCTATTACTGCTAATAAGGTCAACCGTTCATGCAAAATCATAACAGACGTAACAACGGTTATCACGGGTACCATATAAATGTACACGCTTGTCTTTACTGCACCTAATTTTTTTACGGCAAAATTCCATGTTACAAAGCATAGGGCTGAAGCACCTAATCCCAAATACAAAATATTGAAAAGGTACGTTATATTTGTAAAGCGATATAAATCCGTATGAAAATCAAAAAAGAACAGTGTTGGTATCATAAACAAAATTCCATAAAAGAACATCCTGCGTGTGGAAAGAATAACAGGATATCCGAAGTTGCTTATTTTTCTTGTCAATATGGAATAACAGGCCCATACGAGAGCTGCAATAACCGCAAGCAAATCGCCTATAGGGTTCAGCTCTAATTTTGAACCGTTAAAGCTGATTAAGATTATGCCTGCCATTGCAGCGGTAAATCCGACAAGGAATTGCACCTGTAATTTTTCGTCCGACTTCATAAACAAATGCGCCAGTATTGCCGTAAAAAACGGTGCAACAGATATAATCACTCCTACATTTGAGGCAAGTGTAAGAGTTAAGGCGATATTTTCCAACAGGTAATACAGGCATATTCCACACAGTCCCGCCAAGGCAAATGTCAATTCCTGTTTATGGTCTGAGGTCTTTAAGCGACGGGGATATGCCACTAACAAAACCAAAAAGCCCATAGCAAAGCGAAAAAACAGAATTTCCACAGGTTGAAAATCCACCAACAGGATTTTTGTAGAGATAAACGTTGTTCCCCACACTACAATCGTTAATAACGCCGCTAAATGTCCGACGTTTTTTTTATGTTCCATGCTACTGCTCACCACCCTTGCTCTTGTCAAAAAATATGCCACGGTAAACACCCGGTGCAAGTCCTATAAAGCTGTTGAAATAATTTGTAAAATGGCTTTGGTCTGCAAATCCCGTCTGCAGAGCAGCTTCTGCAGGCTTCACACCTTTTCTAAGCAATGTCTTTGCTTCATTGATACGAATTGTTTCTAAATATCGGTACGGGGTAACACCCTTTGATTTTGTAAATGCCCGTAGCAGGGTAGATTTACTTAATCCGGCATAACGGCATATTCGGTCTAAATAAATCCGTTCATTAAAGTGTTGCCTGATAAATTCACAGGCCTTTTCAATCTCCTGCGGACACTCCGGCACACAGCTTCCAAAAGGCTGCCCGTAATTCTGTATCAGTACGGAGATAAGAAGCAAAAGACTTTCTTCTTTTACAAAATCAGAAGCACCGTTCATTACCATTTCGTGAAGCGGGCGCAAATAACAGGTAATTTCATCATCATAAATGACATTTTGTCTGAAACCCGAAAGTTCCCGTTTTCCCGTTACTTTTTCCGCTAAATCAAGCATGATACTTTTGGAGATATTCAGCC